>JAHBVU010000008.1 GCA_019637315.1 Gemmatimonadales bacterium | reverse complement strand
TCGGCGTGGTGCTCCTGGCCCACCTCAGCCGACAGTGCAACGCGCCGGAAGTGGCCCACTCGACCGTCGCCGGCCACCTGGGCGTCCGGGGCTTCACCGGGCGGATCGCGGTGGCTACGCAGGACACACCGACTGGTCCGCTGCCGATCACCGCAAGCGGCGCCCGTCATCGCCTGGCCACCCAATGTGAACTCGAGTTCTCGTAACCCAGCACTTCGACCGGGAGCCCCTGATGAGTATCTCCGCCGCCGTCCTGCCAGAATACGACCATGAAACATCCGTCACCCGGACCGTGCTCTCCCGGGTTCCCGACGAGCACGCCAACTGGCGACCGCACCCCAAGTCGTACTCGCTGGGCGACCTCTCGGCCCACATCGCCAATCTGCTGACCTGGATCGGACCAACCTTGTCCGAAACCGAACTCGACCTGAATCCCCCCGGGGGCACCGGGTGGGTACCGCCCGGGTATGAGTCGACTGCGGTACTGCTGACGACGTTCGATGCCAATGTGGCGGATGGGCGGGCGGCTATTGCAAGAACGGGAGACGAAGCGTTCGGGGTGCCGTGGTCACTCAAGTACGGCGGCAAGGTGATCTTCACAATGCCGCGTGTCGTCGTATTGCGGTCGTTTGTGCTCAACCACCTGATTCATCACCGGGGTCAGCTGGCCGTGTACCTTCGCTTGCTGGACGTCCCGGTTCCGCAGATCTACGGACCGACCGCAGACGAGCCCTGAGAGATCGGCACCGGCGACGGAGCGCTCGCTCGGTCGCCGGTGTCACTCGCGCAGGCCGAGCAGTGGCAGCGCGAGGCAGCCCGAATCAAGACACGGTTACGCAAGTGCGCCACGATCAGGGCGGCGCCCCCCGCAACACCGGCGAGGGTCTCCCACTCGCTGCTGATGGCAAGACCGTGACCCAGCGCCATCACCACGACGCCCGTCATGCCCAGCGCCATTGCGTCGAACCGACCGTGGCGGGCAACACCAGCACCCAGCGCCACGATCGCGATCGACGCGGCAACCCCGACGAAGACCCAGCCGAGGGTCGGGTCGGCGAGCCAGGCGGCGCCGGTCGCCGGCAGCATCAGGAGCAGAGGCGGTACGACGCAGTGAATCACGCAGGCAACGGAGACACCGACGCCGGCCAGGTCCCATTGACCGACAGCGCGAATCAGGTTGGACGACGAGAAAAGGTGACGCGGCATAAGTGATAACAACTTATCACTATTGACGGGTGCCGCGCTACCCCCTCGCCCGATTGAGCGAGGGAGGCAGGCCGAGCTGGGTCAGATGACGTCGGGGTCTGGTGGAACGGGGGTACCCGCCGGTCGCGGTGTCGGTGGACCCACTCGCCTGAGGGTAATCGGCTCGGGCAGGTCGCCACCGGACAGCGTCAGTCGCTGACCGCGTACTCGGAGCGTGTACACCTCCCACTCGCCGCCGAGGGCAATCATGATCTGGTCAGACCGAAGCCGCCAACGAACCGTCTCTTTTCCCCATGAAGCGCTCGAGTCAGGTCGAATGACAACAGTCTTCGGCCCTTCGGCCTTGACGTTACCCTTCTCCAGCTCCCAGGTCCCGGACAACGCTGCACCCGACGTCTGCGACTGTGCCTGCGCACTGAGGGCCGGTGCGTTGCAGGCCATGATCCCTCCGATCACGACGGCGAACCATCGATTCATGCTGGCGCTCCTGGTATCTCGTTCACGCTGCCCGCCCGGAAAATAGCGCAGCCTGGGCCTCAGAACATCCGCCCGGGTCAAGACAAAGGGGCCGACGCGAGCCGGCCCCTTCGTACCTGCTGGACCGCGGCGGAGGTCCGGGCAACCCTGCTGCCCGGCGCTCCGCTGGGTGGCTTAGTACATCCCGCCCATGCCGCCCGCGCCGGGCGCGGCCGGAGCAGCGGGCTTGTCTTCCTTCTTCTCGACCACGACGCACTCGGTGGTGAGCAGGAGGCCCGAAATCGACGCAGCATTCTGAAGCGCCGTCCGGGTGACCTTGGTCGGGTCGATGACGCCGGCCTTGACCAGGTCCTCGTACTCGTCCGTGGCGGCGTTGTAGCCGACGTTACCCTTCGACTCCTTGACCTTGGCGAGGACGATAGCGCCTTCGACGCCGGCGTTCTGCGCGATGGTGCGGAGCGGCTCCTCGAGCGCACGGCGAACGATGTCGATGCCGATCTTCTCGTCTTCGGTGCCGCGGAGCTTGGTCAGCGACTCCTGGGTCCGGAGCAGCGCAACGCCGCCGCCGGGCACGATGCCCTCTTCGACCGCCGCGCGGGTGGCGTGGAGCGCGTCCTCGACCCGAGCCTTCTTCTCCTTCATCTCGGTCTCGGTCGCGGCGCCGACGTGAATCACGGCGACCCCGCCGGAGAGCTTGGCCAACCGCTCCTGGAGCTTCTCGCGGTCGTAGTCGCTGGTGGACTTGTCGATGGCGACCCGGATCTCGGCGATCCGGCCCTTGATATCATCGGACTTGCCCTTGCCGTCGACGACGGTGGTGTTGTCCTTGTCGATCACGACCCGCTTCGACTGACCGAGGTCGGCCAGAACCGTGTTCTCGAGCTTGAAGCCGAGTTCTTCCGAGATGACCTTGCCGCCGGTCAGCTTGGCGATGTCGACGAGCATTTCCTTGCGGCGATCGCCGAAGCCCGGAGCCTTGACGGCCGCGACCTTGAGGGTACCGCGCAGCTTGTTGACCACCAGCGTGGCAAGCGCCTCGCCTTCGACGTCCTCGGCGAGGATCAGGAGCGGCTTGCCGGTCTGGGCGACCTTCTCGAGGACCGGGAGCAGGTCCTTCATCGCCGAGATCTTCTTGTCGTAGATCAGGATGTAGGGCGTGTCGAGCACGGCCTCCATCTTTTCCGGATCCGTGATGAAGTAGGGCGAGAGGTAGCCGCGATCGAACTGCATGCCGTCGACCGTCTCGAGCGTGGTCTCGAGGCCACGAGCCTCTTCGACCGTGATGACGCCGTCTTTGCCGACCTTCTCCATCGCGTCGGCAATCAGGTCACCGATTTCCCGGTCGTTGTTGGCCGAGATGGTGCCGACCTGGGCGATTTCCTTCTTGCCCGCGGTCGTGGTGCTCAGCTTCTTCAGCTCGTCGACGATGACGCCGACAGCCTTGTCGATGCCGCGCTTGAGCTCCATCGGGTTGGCGCCGGCCGTGACGTTCTTGAGGCCTTCGCGGTAGATGGCCTGGGCAAGCACGGTGGCGGTGGTGGTGCCGTCGCCGGCGAGGTCGGAGGTTTTGGTCGCGACTTCCTTCACCAGCTGCGCACCGATGTTCTCGACCGGGTCGGACAGTTCGACTTCCTTGGCCACCGTCACGCCGTCTTTGGTGACGGTCGGTGAACCGAACTTCTTGTCGATCACGACATTCCGGCCCTTGGGCCCGAGGGTGACCTTGACTGCATCGGCCAACGCATCGACACCCCGCTTGAGCTTGGCGCGGGCGTCGGTATTGAACAGCAAATCCTTGGCTGCCATGGTGTTCTCCTGATGATCCTTCGATTAGCCGAGCTTGGCGAGAATGTCGGAGGCCTTGATGATGACGACCTCGTTCCCATCGAGCGTGAGGTTGGTGCCGCTGTACTTACCGTAGAGCACCTTGTCACCAACTTTGACTTCGACCGGAACGCGCTCGCCCTTTTCGAAACGCCCGGGCCCGACCGCCACGACCTCACCCTGGGTCGGCTTTTCCTTGGCGGTATCGGGGATGTACAACCCGCCCCGCATCGTTTCGCCTTCCTCGTCCGGGCTCACGACCACTCGGTCCTCGAGCGGCGTGATCTTGAGCTTGCCTTTCGACGCCATCAGTTCCCCCAGCTTCGTTGACTGTTACTGTAGGTTGAGTTCATTCAAGCGGTTAGCACTCAACGATCGAGAGTGCTAACGAAGAACATGAAGATAAGGCCTGCCGCCTGTCGGTCAAGCCAAGACCTGCGGCTGGCACTCGAGCAACCCGAGTGCCAGCCGATTCCGGTCGAAATGGCAGAGTATTGGCACGGATGAGAATCCGCAGGGTGCTTCTCGAACTGCCAGGACTGTCGAACCGGCAGCTACCAGTCGAAACGCAGCTCGATTCCGAGGTATTCAGCGGGCTGGTTATAGAATTGTCGTTGAGGCGTAACCCCGGTCAGCCCTACCACCGACAGCCCAAACCGCTGCCCGTCGCGATCGAGTTCGAGTCCTGCCCGCCCTGCGGTCGTAAGCCGCCAGTCGGCGAAGGCGTGGCTCTCCCACCAGACACCGAGCACCGGGCGCACTCGAGCTCCGCCCCAGCTCCCCAGGTCGCCGCGGAAGTCGACGGCGGCACCCGCCGCACTCCCGACGACATCGGGCCTGCTGGCGAGGGCCTGTGACCCGGTCAGGTGGATCGCCACCGGACCAAGTTCGCGGCGGACCCAGATCGCCACGAACTCGCGAGTCCAGTCGAGCCGACCTGCGGAAAAGCGTTCGGCATACTCGTCGCCAAGATGACTGCTCTCGTGCATCAGTTCGACCGTAACCCGCCACGGCCCCCGATGCCACATCCCGTGGATTCCGCCCGTCCAATCGTGGCTGATCAGCGCCGTGCGCGGATCTTCGAGGCTGAATCGGGCGCTGACTTGGCCCACGACGCCAAAGGTGAGAGGCCGTCTGCTTGCCCCCAAAGCCAACAATGAAAAGGAGTTACCGATAGTGACTTCAACTTCTTGTTCAGCCCCGAACTGCGACTCGGTCGGGCTGCTGCGAAGCAAACGAGCGGCCAGACTGATCGGCCTGGGCGCAGCAACCGGGAGCTCGAAACGGTCCACCGATGGCAACCATCGAACCTGCGATTGGGCGGCGTCCACCGGCCCAGCAAGGGACATCAGGGTCGTCAGGCCGATCACAACCGTGACCCGGCTCCGGTTGAACCAGGGTGCCCGGTCAGGTACTTTGGGGCGTCGGAGATAGCACCAGCGTTCCATTGGGAGATCAGGTGACCTATGTGGTTATCGGTAGTTGCGCTCAGTACTGCCCTGTTCGTGGTCGACGACCCGCGGGCCACGGTTCAGGTCGATTCGGCTCGCCGCGAGGTAATCGTCACAGCCGGACCGTTCGACGTATCCGCCATGCCGCCGGGCATGACGCACGACGAATTGGAGATGATGGAGGATCATAATACCCCTCTGCTCCGGTTCGAGTGGCCCGTTGCCGGATGGGTGCGCGGCTTCGACGTCGAGGTCCTTGATGCCAACGGCAAATTGCTCGATCGTCGAATCATTCACCACTTGATCGGGGTCAACTTCGATCGGCGTCAGCTGCTCTACCCCGCCGTCGAACGTCTCTTCGGAATCGGCCGCGAAACAGGGGCCATGATGGCGCCGCGTTCCATCGGCGTTCCGATGACACCTGGCACCCGGTTGGGCATGTACATGGCCTGGCAGAACGAGACGGGAGCCGACCTCGCGGGGATTCAGATCCGAGTCAAGCTGTCCTACAGCCCGACCAATCTAAATCCGCGACCAATCGACGCCCTGCCCTTGTACATGGACGTCAACCTGACGGTCGGCGGCTCGAACACCTACGACGTGCCGGCGGGACGGAGCGAGAAGGCCTACGAGTTCACCATGCCGGTCGACGGGCGTCTGCTCGGGTACAGCGGCCACATGCACGACTACGGTGTCGCGGTGCGTCTCGAAGACGCGGAAACCGGTCGTGTTCTTGCCAAGACCGATGCGAAGCTTACCAAGGACGGCACCATCACCGGCATGTCACGAAGCTTGCCCGGTGTCCGGGGCGATGGCATCCGGCTCCGCGCGGGCCGGAAGTATCGGGTCGTGGGCGTCTACAACAACCCGACCGGCCAAACCATCGCGAACCACGGCATGGCCCACATCAGCGGCGTCTTTGCGCCGGATGACTTCAGCAAGTGGCCGGCACTCGACCTGAGCGACCCGCTGACCCAGGAAGACATTGCCTCACTGAACGAAATGGGTCAGAACCATCACAAGCACCATCAGGCGGACAACGCGCCGTCTGCTCCGCACCGGCACTGATCGGTCCAGACGGCCCCTGATAACGGCTCGGGAATCCTCTGATTCCCGAGCCGTTTTGCCTGGCTGGCGTGACTGGTCGTGAGCGGTCAGTAGAGCCTGCGCGAATCGTTCCAGCGAGCAAACCACCAGCGCCCCGCGGGGTCGTCGGCCGCGAGGCGGCTGACTTGGGTTCCGCCGGTGGCGCTGTGAATGAACCGTCCGTCACCAACATAGAGACCGACGTGGGTTACCGGCCCTCCGGGCTCACGACCAAAGACGAGAATATCCCCGGGAGCCAGCCTGGCCAGATCGGTGCCCACCGAGCGACCAGCCTCGGCCTGATCCAGGCTGCGCCGCGGCAAGGTCAGGCCAGCGGCGCCGTAGGCATACATAATCAGGCCGGAGCAATCGAATCCGTTGGTGTCCGACCCGCCCCACCGGTACGGTGTGCCTCGCACCGCCAGGGCCGTTTCGACCGCGTCGGCTGCCACCCTGGCTGCACCCGAGACGGTGGCCAGTGACGGCGGAGTCCATGGCGCCTCGGCGGACCGCGGAGCGGGAGTTGCCGCGCGTGGCGTCGAGCTCGCGCGAACCGATGATGCGCGCCTGGTCCCTTGCTGCCCGAGCGGCGCACCGACCCGAACGCCCAGGGAGACTCCTCCGACCTGCCCGCGGGTAAACTCCTGATATCGAACCTCGGCGCCCAGGCCGACCGGGCCGAGACGAACCAGCTCGGCTCCGGCTCCTGCGGACCAGCCGACCCACCCTGCCAGGCCCAGCCGTCGTCGCAGGTCGAAGGGACCGGCACTGACACTGCCGACGAGATAGGGTTGCGCCGAGCGACTGAGCGGCACGATCAGGTCGGCGCCGACCCCAGCCAGCATCGGCCCCTCGCCGCGGGGCCCCTGGGTCGCAACCGTCGCAAACGGACGCAATTGGGCCGGTCCGGCCCGATGAGACCAGAGCGAGAGGCGATACTCGTTGACCCGCGGCGTACCGAAACCGTGCGCCGCGACTGCACTGACCGATTGGGCACTCGCAGGCGCGCCAAGCAGAACCAGAATGAGCCCTGGACAGGTGGTACGCACCTAACGATCCTCCAGCTTGTACGGTCGACCTGTGGCCAGCTCGACCCGATAAATTGCCATGACCCGGCAGTGCCGGCTCAACTCGGCCCGGAGATTGTCCCGATCGAGCTGCGTCGGCGGCGTCGTCACGAACAGCAGCGGGACCTTGACGACCGAGCTGTCGGTCCGGATCTCCACGCTGCGCTCCAAGCAGGCAGTGCCGGCGCTATCCAGAGCGGTTCGGCCTTCAGCCAGCCAGACCGACACTCCCGACGCCAGCGTCAGAACCAGCGAATCCGGCGGGCCTGCCAGCACCGCGGCCGACTTGTCGGCACCCTCAGCCGGTTTGGCCGAGGGCCCGCATGCCGCGGCCAGCGCAATACCAGCAACAGCCATCCGGGCGCGGGTCGCGATCATTGCGGCGACTCTTCTTCCTCACCCTCGAGCGCCACCAGTGGCGAGGCATCCGGCGCAACCTGGAGCGTGCTCTGCAACCGAGGCGAGCGGCGCAGCAGCCGGAGCCAGAGCACCAGGGCAAGCGCGGCCGTCGCCCCGCCCGTCAGGACCGTCGCAACCAGATGATTCCTCGACGACAGGGAACCACCGAGCCATGCCGCAACCCCAGCCCCTAAAAACGAAGCTGCCCACGCCACCACCGGCGTGAGCAGCCATCCGAACAAACGGGCCAGGAATCGAACGAAGGTCATCTCACCCGCGGCGAGTCCCCATCGCGGTGACCGCAACGAGCACCGCCAGTGCCGGCAGCACCGAGATACCGAAGGCGCCAAGCCCGTACCTGGCGCCCGGGAACCCAAGCAGCACGGCTGCCGCCATGATGATCGCGGCCAGCACCAGGGTCCCGCCGATCAGCGCAACCGGATTCGTGGCGCCGCTCTTGGCGGCCTGATTGGCCAGCACCCAGGCGCCAAGCCACGGCAGGAAGGTGCCAACCATCCACCAGACCGGGTGGTACCACCAGTTGCTGCCACCACCGATCTCCAGCCATCGGTTGGTGTAGAACCCGAAGGGCTGGAACACGGCAACGTCGACGACCAGAAAGATCACGGTTGCCCAGAGACCGATCCCGGCTGCGCCCGAGATTCCTTCGATGGTTCGCGCTTTGGTCCACAGGCCCGGCAAGGTGATCGTGATGGCAATCCCCAACACCAGGATCGCGCCGAGCACCAGGAGCTCGACCATGCCGTCGAGCCGGGGCTGCAACAAAGCAAAGGCGCCGATCAGGACCGACTGAATGACGCCCAGCTGGGTACCGGACCGGAGAACGTGCCGAAGCTCAGTGTGGTCGGCATCGCGAGTTGCCTGAACGGCAGAAGTCATCGGGGCTCCAACAGATCAAAAATGAGGGAACGTCGTGCAATCTAACGGCTTCCGCCGTCCCGAGCCAAGGCCGCCAGGGTGACCGAGCCGAGCACGGCAGTCCGTGCTCCTGTTGGCTGCTCGACGATCAAACGGGCATCTGCCGTGACCCCTGCCGCACGTCCTACTACCGGCTCAACCAGTGCCCGCCCCCGCAACCAATCCCGACTCGCAAACTCGGCTAACTCTGCCTCGGTCAGCGGCCCGGCTCGTTCCCCGGCCTGGACCACTGCGGCAACGACCGGTGTCACGAGATCAGTCGCCTCGGCCTGCCCGCCCAGTTCCGCGAGCGCCACCGCGCTGGCCCGGAGCTCGGCCGGCACCTGGTTGGTGAGATTGATTCCAATCCCGACCGCGATCCATCCCGGCGCGTCGCCCAGCCAGCGGGCTTCACAGAGGATCCCACCCAGCTTGCGATCGTCGGCCATCAGATCATTCGGCCACTTGATCCGAATCGGCACCGGCGAGGCCGCAACCCGCTCGAGACAATGCGCGACCTCGAGGCCGACCCTGAGACTCAGCCCCTCGACGGCGCCGGCGGTCGCGGGCCGCAAAATCACCGTCAGCCAGAGGCCGCCTCGCGCCGAACTCCAGCCCCTGCCCCGGGTACCGCGGCCGGCCTGCTGTTCGACGGCAACGACGGCGGTGCCCGCCTCCGCGCCCTCCGCAGCGAGCTGGTGGGCCAGGTCCTGAGTCGACTCGAGTACCTCGAAGTGGTGAATGGTCACGAGCCGCCTAACGTCCGAGCAGACCGAACCACACCAGGCAGAAGATTCCCACGACCGCACAATAGGGCGCGAAGGAATGGAACCGGCTGGACTTGAGCAAAGCCACCAGAAACCGAATTGCCACGACGCCGGCAATCAGCGCGCCGAGGAATGCGAGCACCATGCCGGGAGAGAACGGATCGAAGCCGGGTGGCACCTCCCGTAACTGCAAGACCCCGCTCCCAGCAATGACGACGATCGACATCAGAAACGAAAACTCGGCTGCGACCACCGGCTTGACACCGGTCCAAAGGGCCACTGCAATCGTGGTGCCCGATCGCGAGATCCCCGGAATGATGGCGAGGGCCTGACCAGCCCCGATCAGGAAGGCACGCCATGGCGTAATCGGCCTCGACTCGACCGGTGCCCGTTGCATGGCGTACTTGGTACTCCAAAGCAGCACCGCCGTAAGCAGAAACTGCCAGCCAAGCAGGACCGGAGAGTGGAAGGTCCGTTCGAAAAAGTCTTTAAAGGCAATCCCAACGACAGCCGCCGGCACGGAAGCCAGCAGGATCAGCCCTGCAAACCGAAGTGACTGGGCGTCGCCGGACAACATGCCGCGCAGCAACGCGGCAATCCGTGCACGATAGGCGATAAACACCGACAGCAGCGTGGCAACATGAACGACGACTTCGAAGAAGAGTCCTTGGGGTTCGAAACCAACGATCCGTTCAGCCAGCACGAGATGTCCGGAACTCGAAATCGGCAGAAACTCGGTAAATCCCTGTACCAGTCCGAGAATGAGCCCCTGCCACCAGGACAACGTCATGACAACGCCTCAGCGTAGAGTGCTTCATACTGTGGAACGACCACATCGGCGGAGAACATCGCCGCGCGTTGCAGCGCCGCAGCGCGCATTGTTTGGTACGCATCTGGGTTGCGCAGCAGATCGATTGCCCGGCGTCCCATCGCCTCGACCGACCCGGGCGGCTCGAGAATACCCGAGACACCGTCCTCGACGACCTCGGGAATCCCACCGGTCCGCGACCCAACGACCGGCACGCCGGACGCCAGCGCCTCGAGGGCTGCCAGACCGAAGGACTCGGTCTGCGACGGCAGCAGGAACAGATCGGCGACCCCGAGCAGCCGACTCACATCACCGAGCCGTCCAAGGAACTGCACGTCCTCATCGACCTTGGCATCGATCGCCTCCCGCTCCGCATCGGCCCGATCCGGCCCGTCACCGATCATCACCAGGGTAGCCGGCATGGCCCGCCGAATCCGCGCGAAAACGCGAACGACATCGCGGACCCGTTTCACTTCCCGGAAGTTCGACACATGAACCACAATGCGATGCCCGGGCGGGGCCAGGCCTTGACGGCAGTCATCAGGCCTGGGAGCGTACTCGGCCAGATCGACGAAATTCGGAATCACCGTGATGTCACAGCCGTTGCAGCCGAAGGTGCGAACAGTTTCCTCTTTGAGGAACTGCGAGACGGCGGTAACCCGATCCGAACGCTCGATCGAAAACTTGGTAATGGCGTAGAAGCTGCTTGCCTGCCCGACGAGGGTGATGTCCGTACCGTGAAGCGTCGTGATCACCGGCAGCCGGCGGCGACCGACCAGCATCTCGCGCGCCAGGTACGCTGCTGTCGCGTGCGGAATCGCGTAGTGGACGTGCAGCACATCAAGCTCTTCCCTCAGCGCGACCTCATGTTGTTTACTGGCCAGGGCAAGCGAATAGGGGTAGTACTCGAACAGTGGGTACTGCTCCGTCGTGTCGACCTCGTGGAAGTAGACGCCCTGGGCATACTCACGCAGCCGAAACGGCATCGCGTAGGTAATGAAATGGACTTCATGACCGCGGCGCGCCAGTGCAAGACCGAGTTCGGTCGCCAGCGCACCGGAGCCACCGTAGGTCGGATAGCAGGTGATTCCGATTTTCACGCGCGCGCACTCCTTTCATCGACACTGGCCCACGCCTCCGCAATCTCGCGTGCCAGACTGTCGGGCGGGCGCGTGGCATCCAACGCGAGAACCGGGCCAACGAGCTGGTGACGGAACCAGGTTTCCTGACGTTTGGCATACTGCCGCGTCCCTGTGGCAATCGCCTCGACAACCGACTCCCGGGGTCGCATCCCGATCAGGTACTCGACGGCCTCGCGAATCCCGACCCCGTCGAGGCCCGGCGACCCCGGGCGGGCGCCGTCCGCCATGGCGGCCGCTGCCTCCTCGATGACACCCCGCCGCACCATTTCCTCGGCCCGCACCAGAATGCGGCGATGCAGCACCGGACGTGGCACCGTCAGCACAACATACCAGGGCGCGATGCTTCCCGAGGTCCGGGCCGCGGCCTGCCAGTAGCTGAGCGGGTATCCCGACAGCAGGGCAACCTCGATCGCCCGCATGGCCCGCTGTCGGCCGCCACCCTTGAACGCCGGATCGAGCCGAGACGCCCATCGCACCAGCGAGGTCGTACCGAAGCTGCCGACGATCGTCTCGAGCAGCCGGCGACGATCAGGGTCGAGCGGCGGCTCGCGGAAGAGTCCTTCAACCAGGGTGCGGATATAGAACCCGGTACCGCCCACGATCACCGGCAGGCGACCGCGTGAGCGAATCTCCTCGACCCAGCCCTCCGCATCGCGCGCGAACCGGCCGGCACTGTACCGTTCGCCCGGATCGATCACGTCGATGCCGTGATGGCGGACCCGCCGCTGCTCGCGCCGGGTTGCTTTGGCCGTCCCGATATCGAGTCGGCGATAGATCTGTCGGGAATCCGCCGAGACAACCTCCATGTCCCAATGCTCGACCAGCGCAAGCGCCACTGCGGTTTTGCCGACCGCAGTCGGGCCGACGATAATGGGAACCCTATCTCCGACCAAACCGGCGCTCCAGTTCATCGACCGGCACGGTCACGATCGTCGCGCGACCGTGGACGTCGTGCGGAGGTAACGCCGTCTCGAACAGGCGCAAGAGCAAGCTACGCATCTCCGGCTCCGAGAGCGGCATCCCGGCCTTGACCGCTGCCCGACACGCGTAGGTCGCCGCAAATCGTTCCAGGCGATTGGCCCATCCGCCAAAGCGCCCGCGGGCCAGGTCCGCCACGAGTTCCCGGAAGCAGGCCGTGGCGTCGAAGCGAGGATGCGGCGTCGGCACCGCGTGCAGCACCACGCTCCGCCCGCCAAATGGCGCGACTTCGAATCCGACCCGGGTCAGCTCATCGCCGTACCGCTCGACCGCTTCGAGTTCGTCATCGTTCAGCTCGACCGTGATCGGGAGCAGCAGTCGCTGGCTGGCAATCACCCCGGCCTGGATGTCGCCCATGACCTGCTCGTAGAGGACCCGCTCGTGCGCCGAGTGCTGGTCGACAAAGACGGCACCCTCGGCGGTCTCGAACACGATGTACGTATTGCGCAGCTGAAGGAGTGGCGTGGTAATTGCTCGCGGAGCAACCGGTGCCTCGATCGGGACCGGAGCATCGGACGACGCCTCGAACAGCAAGGGCATCACCTCCGAGAGGTCCGCCGCTCGCTCCACCGCAGGGGTTGCGTGCCAACTGGGAACGGGACGGTCGGCCACCGGCGCGATGGTGGCCGAGGCATCGAGTGCCCCCAGGCTGAGCTTGACCGCTTCTTCGACCGCCCGTTCGACCGCAAAGCGTTCACGGAAGCGTACCTCGAGCTTGGCCGGATGCACATTGACGTCGACGTCACCGGGGGCCACGCTGATGCGCAGCAGCAGCGTGGGGCGATCGCCCGGGGCAATTGCCGACCGGTAGCCGTTCTCTGCCGCTCGAACGAGAAACGGGTCGCGGAACGGTCGCTCATTCACGAACAACTGGACCCGGCGCCCGGTCGGACGCGCGTCCGATGGCCGTTGAATCAGCCCTTCGACCTGCACCGAACCGACGGCGTGCCTGACGGGCACCATGGTTGCCACCACATCGCGACCCCAGACAACACCAAGACGACCCGCGAGGTCCTGATCGGCAGGCACCTCGAGGCGGCGGGTCCCGTCGGCGATGAGTTCGAAGCCGACATCGGGATGCGCCAGCGCGAGGACGCCGACCGCCTCCCAGACGGCCCGCAGCTCACTCGAGACCGAACGAAGAAACTTGCGACGTGCGGGGGTGTTGAAGAACAGACTGCGCACCGTGACGGTGGTACCGCGCTGACGGGCAATCGGTTCGACCCGATCGATGCGACTGCCCGTCAGGCTGACCTCGGTACCTTCACCGGAGCCATCGGAGGTGGCCAGGGTGAGCCGAGAGACGGAGGCGATGGCCGGGAGCGCCTCACCGCGAAAGCCGAAAGTTGGCACCCCGACGAGATCAGACGCCGCGACGATCTTGCTCGTGGCATGACGGTCGAGCGCGAGCACCGCGTCATCCCTGCCCATCCCGCTGCCATCGTCGCTCACGACGACCGACTGCTTGCCACCCTCGGCGATCTCGACGCGCACGTGACGCGCGCCGGCATCGATGGCGTTCTCGATCAGTTCCTTGACGACCGAGGCCGGGCGATCAACGACCTCACCGGCCGCGATCTGATTGGCGACTGCATCGGAGAGGATGGCGATCCGGCGATTGGGAATTGCGGCAGACACGCTTCAATCTACACGGTCGACTTGGGCGACGGAGACCTTCGGCACCCAGCCACGGTTGCCGTGGCGGTCGCGGACTCTGACCCAGTCGGCGCGACGTTCCTCGATCGTGACGCGGGAGAGACCCGGGAGGCGGCCCTCTTCCGGGGCCAGACCGTGCGGCGATCGCTTGAGCGAGACATTGGCCGTGGCAAAGGCCTGGTCGACGGGTAACCTCGGCCAGCCAAGCACCACGATCGCCAGGGCGACGCCCAGCGCGATGGCGCTCCAGCGCAGTTCGGGACGGCGCCCTGACCGAACCGCGATCGCAACGGCCAGCGCCCAGACCACGGCCGAGATCAGCCCCCATTCAAGTCGTGAAGGGCCCCGGGGCGGACGCACCTGGTGCAGCGGCTCGTACTCCCGCTCGAGCGTGTTCCAGAGCGCCCTGGCCGCGGGCTGACGCGGTGCCAGGGCCAGCGCGCGGGTCAGACGGGCTGCCGCTGCGGCGTCGTCACCGCTCAGGTAGCGCGCGGCCGCGGCGTTGTACCAGAGTTGCCACTCGTCGCCCCGCGCGCTGGCCTGGCGCTCGAACTCGACTGCCGCCGCGTGGAACGCCCCGTCGCGGTAGAGCGCGGCGGGATCATGCTGCGCAGCGGCATTGCCCCCGACCAGCAACAGAGCCAGCGCGAGCCCGGCCCGGCGCCGAACCACCACGGGAGCTGCCTCGATCACGACCCGTGCCTGCGCGTCAAGCGCCTCGGTGCTCCCCCCGGCCCCCGGCGTGAAGCGCAGCCGATCGAGTTCGAGCTTGAGTCGCGCCGCGTGCGCCGCGGCGTCGCGGGAAAGCCCGGCCCGCCGTAACCCGCCTTCGAGCCGGTCGACCTGGCCCCGATCAGACTCGGGTACCAGGCGCACGACCAGCTGCTCGAGCGCTGTCACGCCGTCGATTTCGGGCGGAGGCGCCGTGGTCCCCCGGCGCCGGTGGAAAGCCGCCGCGCCAAGGACAACGACCAGCGGCACCAGCAGCATTGCCCACCAGGCTGGTCGACCCGGCTCGAGCAACCCGAGAGCCGACAGCCGAGCGCCAGGGCCGGCAAGCGGGGGTGGCGTTCGGCCAGCCGTCCGGCTCTTGCCGGGCAGAACCGGGACCACCATCCCGGGCGCCGCAGCGACCCGAAAGCCGGACGCCGGGTCGAAGTAGTCGTAGCGGAGTTCCGGCAGCGCGACGCTGCCTGCGCTGTCAGCCACGACCAGGAAGTGGAAGGTCCTGGTTCCCCCCAGCATGCCAGCCGCCACTCGCTCCGCATCGGCGGTCCGGTCCAGGTAAGCCCGGGTGCCGACGGGCCAGCCGACATCAGGCGGAGCCCAGAACGCCAGATTCCCGGTGCCGGACAGAACGATCTCGACCGGCAACGGCTCCCCGGCATGGGCCGGGAGCGTCTGGATTCGATACCCGATACGGAGCCCCCCGGCCGACGGACCCCGGAACCCCGATGGCATTGCGACGGTCGGGACCGGCAGGACCTCCACCGGAACCGGCGCACTGGTTGCCTCGGCGGGGCGTTCGGCCGACACTGCGCGCCGAGCCGGCACCGTGTACTCGAGGCGGGCGGGCGGCACCTCGATCCGGCCCGGCGTCAGCGGAAAGGTGACTTGATGGCTGACGAACAGGTCATAGGTGTCGTTGCCGACGGTGCGAGTCGCGAGAATCCCGGGAACCGCCGGCTGCGGAACCGACCAGACCCCTGGCAAGACGGGAGGTTTGAGCGTCGGGGAACGACGCAAACGGGCGCGCAAGCTGCGGGAGAACCAGGCCGCAGTCAGGACGTCGAGCTGAGCGCCCTGGTAGATGCGGGAGTCCGATACGAGGGTCACGAGCGTCGCCGCCTCGCCGGGCACCGGCTCGGGAACCCGGCGAATCAGCTCCATCAGGCGAGGATTGCGAACCGGGTCGGTCGCCGAGGTTCCAACCACCGTGACCCGAACATCGGGGGCGACATGCGACTCACCCCCAACCGACACGACGAGGGGCGACAACGACCAGGTACCGACCTGAGAGGCACGCAGGGTCAGTTCGAACTGGTAGGCGCGGGCGCCTGGCATCCCGGCAACCACCTCATCGAGCCGTTCAAAACGGCCCACGATGTCGAACCCCGAGATCGGGGGCAGTTGCACCTGGAAGGTTCCGGGCAGCGTCGAGACCGCGCGAACCGTATAGACCACGTCCTCTCCCACCGGCACGCGGACCCGGTCGACCTCGGCGGTAATCGTGACGCCCGTCGCCTGCCAGAGCAGCATCAGCAACGCGACCATACCCTACCAGTCCTTGTCTGCGGCGCTGCGCGCCACCCGCCGGCGGCGCAACTGTTCCGCCCGCACCGATTGCTCCGCACGCTCGACCGAGCGGAGAATCTGCTCCGCTTCGGCCGCGGTCATCCCGGCCGGTCGCGGCGTTGGCGTGCCCGCGCCGGCCTCGGGCCGCGGAGGCGTTGGTTGCGGCTGGCTCGATGACGGTGGCGGTGGCCGCCGTCGCGAGGCCAGTTCCAGGTTCCACTTGGTGGCAAACGAGGTGGGCGCGATGGTCAGCGCCTCCCGGAGGTGCTGGGCTGCCTGTTGTTCGAGCTCGCTGCGGCGGGCCGTATCGGCTCGCGCAGACTGGAGCGCTGCGAGGCCGAGATTATACAGAGCCTGGAACCGCACCATCGGGTCCAACGATTCGGTCGCTGCCGCCAGCGAGGTGCGGGCCGCGTCGTAGTCACCGGCGATCAGCGCCAGCGATCCGGCGTTGTACCAGCTCGTATCGGCAGCGCGACCCGCTCGTGCCGCCTCGGAAAACGCCGCGATCGATCGCGCCGTATCCTGGACTCGCAGGCGGGCGACACCAGGTGCGGGGCGCTGGGCGGCAGCCTCCCCGCCAAGGATGGCCAACCAGGCAATCGCCACCAGGGCCGCGCGCCGTCGCCAGGCGGCCTGTACCAGGAGAATGGCAAAGGCGCCTAACGCAAAGACCCAGGCCTTGGGAACCATGTCTTCCGCACGCTGACCTCGCGTCGGGCTCCGTTCCAGCGCGGCAAGCGTTTTCCAGACCGCGCCCGCCTGATCCGGAAAATCGGCCGGCACCAGAATGCCCCGGGCTGCGTCCGCCACCAAGCGGAGCACGTCGTCTCGCCGGCTGCTCAGAACGTCCTGTCCGGCCTGATCCGTGACATACCCCTGGATCTGCCCAACAGCGTCACGAAGCGGAATCCGGGTCGGCGTCACCCCGCCGGCACCGACGACGATCAGCGTCACCCCTGCGTCACGCAGCGACCGGGCGGCCTCACGAACCGGGCCGAGCGAGTCGTGCGTCTCACCGTCGGTGAAGAGTACCATCGCACGGGCGCCCCCGTGATCGACCGCTTCGAGCAGTTCCCGCCCCTGTCGCAGCACCGTGGCGATGGCCGTGCCGCCTTCGCTGGCAACTTCGGGGTCGAGCGCATCGAGTTGCAGCTCCACCGCGCCGTCATCGAGCGTCAACGGCGTCAGGATGTAACTGCGGCCGGCAAAGGCCAGCAACGCCATCCGGTCGCCGCGGGCATCCTGCAGCAGCCGACGGCTTTCGCGAACCGCATGCCCCAGCCGATTCGGCACGGCATCTTCAGCCAGCATCGAACGGCTGATGTCGATTGCAATCACGACATTGAGCGCCCGAGCTTCGGTCGACGTTTCCGTCCGGCCCCAGCGCGGCCCGGCAACGCCAAGGCCGATCAGGAGCGCGCCAACCGAAACAGCGGCAAGCCCGATGCGCCCCTGCCCGGCCAGCTCAGCCCGGGTACCGGACCAGGCTGCCGCCGCGCGAATCCGGCGATGCCGGGCCCACCATGCGGCGGCCAGCACCATCAGGCCGATGACCGGCGCCAGCCAGCCGAGCATCGGTGCATCGAGCCTCATCCGACCCTCCGAGCCACCGTAGCCGCCGTCAGCAGCTCCAGCATCAGCGCACCAAGAGCCAGGATCAGGAAGGGGCGGGTACTCTCGTCGAGCGAGCGGTAGCGCACCATCTCGACCTGGCTGCGCTCCAACTCGTCGATTTGATCAAAGATGCGGCTCAGGGCATCGCTGTCCTTGGCCCGGAAGTATCGCCCGCCGGTCAGCGTGGCAATGTCGGTCAGCAGTGCCTCATCGATCCGAACCGGGAGCATTTCGTAGCGATACCCGGTCAGGCCGCGGCCGGTCGGGATGCGCGCCTCCCCATCGGTCCCGACGCCGATGGTGTAGACCCGGACGCCCATGGCACGGGCGGCCTCCGCCGCCGTCCTGGGGTCGATCGCCCCCCGATTGTTCTCGCCATCGGTGAGGAGCAGCACCACTTTCGAGGGGCTCTCGACCCGACGCAAGCGGTTGACCGCGGTGGCCAGCCCGCTGCCGATGGCGGTACCGTCATCGAGAGTGCCGATTCGCAGGTCCAGGATCGCCTGCTCCAGCACCGGATAGTCGAGCGTAATCGGCACCTGGGTCAGGGCCTCTCCGGCAAACGCGACCAGGCCGATTCGATCGGCATCGCGTCCGCGAACGAACGAGATTGCCTGCTGCTTGGCAACCTCCAGCCGGTTCGATGGCGCGAAGTCCTCGGCCAGCATGCTGCTCGAGATGTCGATCGTGATCACGATCGAGATCCCCTCGCGCTTCACCGTGGTTCGATCGCCAGGGAACCGGGGGCCCGCCGCGGCGACGATCAGCGCGGCAAGCGCCAGCGATCGCGCTGCCACTGGCAGGTGAGCAATCCAGGACGCGCGAGCCGCGCGACGGGCCACATGTCCGTCGGCAATCCGAAGTGCCGGCGGCGGACGCCGGTGGCGCCACCAGAGCCAGAGCGGAATCAGGGCCAGCAGCAACAGAAGGATCGGGCGGGCAACGGTCATCGTCCCTCCGCAACCCAACGCTTGGCACGTACGATCAGCTCATCCACGTCCGCAACGGGCGCATCAGGACGGAAGGTCATCCTGTCGAGCTCGGCCAGCAGCTCGTTCCGAATCGAGGCCGCGGTCGGATCTGACGGCGGTGTCCGCTCGACCAGATGGGCCCAGCCGTCCAGAGCCACGCGGACCTCACCCGAACGCTGCCAGCGATCGAGCCGATCGCCCGGCATGGGACCGCCAGGCACCGCAGCAGGCGGGCTCTTGCGTGGCCGGCGACGACGCGTCAATACCACACCGACCGGAAAGGCCACCAACGCAACAAGCAGACTCAACACCACGACCGGCAGGAGCGAAGGCTCACTCTGCTCCAGCAAACCGGCAGCCGGCCGCGGGGCGATCGTGTCAACCGGGCCCGCAGGAAGAACACTGCGCACCGTGACCAGCACGTCCCGGGCACGCAACGTGTCCGAGCGACCGGCGGGATTGACGACGATCGGTCCGGGAATCGAAACCGTGTGCGCCCCGGGATACCAGAACGCAACCGGATAGCGAATGGTCGCGCTGTCGCCGGAGAACTCGAGGACCGGCGGCCCCAGGACCTGGCCCAGATCACCGAGAACCCAGGGTTGGGGCCGGAGAATCTGATCCGCAGCCAGCCGGACCGTGGCAGCAACCCAGACGGTATCACCGACCGTCGGCACGCGCGGCGGCTGGTACGCCAGCAGCGCGGCAAGCAGCGAGATCACCGTGTCCCCCGCCGCTTCGGCGCAAACGCCCGGCGGAGAATCGGAGCATAGTCTTCCGCGACATCGATGGCCACATGCCGCACCCCGGCCGCCCGGAGTCGCCCGTTGCGCTCGGCAATCCGCGCAGCCGCCGCTTCAGTCCAACGCCTGCGCGTGGCCCGATCGGACAGGTCGACGAGATGCCGCGCGCCGGACTCCGCATCGGCAAACTCGAACCAGCCCTCGCCGGGGGGCGAGACCTCGCGGGCGTCATCGACGGTGACCGTCGTCACGTCGTGCCGGGCCGCGAGACGCTTGAGTGGCGCATCCCAGTTGCCGCCCAGAAAGTCCGAAATCAGAATCACCACACCGCGGTGGGCCAACACCTTCGAGGCGTACAGCACCGCGTTGGCAATGTCGGTTCCCTGCCGTTCGGGACGGAAGGCGAGCAGATCGCGGATCAGTCGGAGCGCATGACGCCGGCCCTTCGACGGGCGCACCACATGTTCGACCCGGTCGGTAAAGAGCAGCGCGCCGACCCGGTCCTGCTCGCGAACACCGGCCAGGGCCAGCACCGCGGCGATCTCGACCGCCCGGATGGCGCGCGCTACCGGTTCACCGACCCGGGTCGACCCGGACTGATCGACCACCAGCAGCAGGGTGAGTTCACGCTCTTCGGTAAACGTTTTGATGAACGGAGAGCCGAGCCGGGCGGAGACGTTCCAGTCGATGGCGCGGTAGTCGTCGCCCTGTTCGTAGGCGCGGACCTCCGCAAACTCCATCCCCTGACCCCGAAAGACCGATCGCGACTCGCCGGCAAAGAGCGTATCGATGACGCCCCGGGTGCGAATCGCGATCCCTTTGACCTGCTTGAGGAGCTCGGGGGAGACCCGAATCGTCACGGCACCGGCACCCGCGCAAGCACCTGTTCCACGATCGAGTCGCTGGTGACGTCCTCGGCCTCGGCCTCGAACGACAGCACGATCCGGTGCCGCAGCACGTCCGCGGCAAGCGCCTGGATGTCCTGCGGAGTGACGTAGCCTCGGCCCTGCAGTACGGCGTGGGCCCGGGCCGCCTGCGCCAGCGCAATCGAGGCGCGCGGCGATGCTCCGAACGCAATCAACGGAACCAGGTTTGCCAGACCGACCGTGTCCGGCTCCCGCGTAGCGCGCACCAGGTCGACGACGTAGTCTGCCAGCCGCGGATCGAGATGCGCATGCAGCGTCAGCCGGCGCAGCTCGATGACCGTCGCCGGATCGAGCACCGGCGCCACCGGAATCGCGTCACCGCCGCTCATCCGCTGCAGGATTTCACGTTCCTCGGACCGGGTCGGGTACCCCACCCTGATCTTGAGCAGAAACCGATCCAGCTGCGCTTCGGGCAACGGGTAGGTGCCTTCGTTCTCGATCGGATTCTGCGTGGCCAGCACCAGGAAGGGCTCCGGCAGCAGATAGGTCTGCCCGCCAATCGAGACCTGATGCTCCTGCATCGCCTCGAGCAGCGCCGACTGCACCTTGGCCGGCGCACGGTTGATCTCGTCCGCCAGAACGAGGTTGGCGAAGAGCGGCCCCTGCTTCGGCCGGAACTCCTGCGTCTTGGGGTCGAAGATCATAGTGCCGACGATGTCGGCCGGCAGCAGATCCGGGGTAAACTGGATCCGCGAGAAGGTAGCCCGGAAGGTTTCGGCCAGGGTCTTGACCGCCAGGGTCTTGGCCAACCCGGGCACGCCCTCGAGCAGCACGTGCCCCCCGGTCAGTAACCCAACCGCCAGGCGTTCGACCATCTGACGCTGACCCACGATGCGTCGGCCGATTTCATCCAGCGCGCGACGCAGCACCTCGGCATGGGGATTGGCAGCGGCAGCGGGAGCGGTCATGAGCTTTCCTTGTCCAACCGACGTCGGAACGTTAGGGCGCCGGCAGGTCGATCGCCCGATACAGCGCTTTGATTTCGGGTGGCGTGAGGGGACGCCATTCGCCCGGTTTGAGGTCGCCCAGGCGGATCGGTCCGTACGACAGCCGGGCAAGTCGCTCGACCTTGCCGCCCATCTCGGCCACCCACTTCCGGACGACCGCATTGCGGCCCTCGGCCAGGGTGACGTCAATCAGCGTACGACCCGCACGTCCCGCCTGCACCCGGACCGACAAGGGGACGACCGGACGGCCAGCCACCACCACGCGACCGGCCGCCGCCTTGGCGATGGCCTCGGTCGTGTTGCCGTGCACCAGCACCGTGTAGCGGCGGGGAATCCGGAATCGCGGATGGGTCAGCCGATGGACAGCGTCGCCGTCGGTCGTCAGCAGGAGCACGCCCGTCGTCATAACGTCGAGCCGCCCGACGTAGGTCAGGCCCTTGTGATCGGGAATCAGATCGAAGACGGTCGGTCGACCTTCCTCGTCCGCCGCGGTCGTCACGACACCGAGTGGCTTGTGCAGCACCAGCCACCGGGTGGCGACCGGTCGGATCCGTCGGCCCTTGATGACGATCTTCTGAAGGTCGGGATCGACTTTCGTGCCCAGCGTGGCCACCACCCCATCGACGCTGACCGCTCCAGCCTCGATCAACACCTCGGCCTGACGCCGAGATGCGACGCCCGCACGTGCCAGGGCCCGTTGCAGGCGCATCACCGTCATGATTCGGCTTCGACGTAGGCAGCCGCGTCCTCGTCCCGATCGATCTCGACCTTGGCCGGCTGCAGCGCGATCGAGAGCTCGTCCGCCCGCGGCAGGTTGGCAAGATCCGACATGCCCAGCAACTCGAGGAAGAGGGGCGTAGTCCCGTACAGCAGGGGGCGACCGAGCGCTTCACTGCGCCCGACAACCTCGATCAGCCCGCGCTCCTGCAGCGTCCGCAACACGCCCGCCGCGCTGACTCCGCGAATCTCCTCGATCTCGGCGCGCCCCACCGGCTGGCGATAGGCAATCGTGGCCAGCGTCTCGAGCATGGCAGCCGAGAGGCGGGGCGGCTTGGAGGACAGCTGGGCACGTTCGATGGCGGCGGCGTAGACGGCGCGCGTTACGATCTGAAAGCCGCCGGCCATTTCGACCAGCTCCACCCCATGACCGTCGAAATCATAGTGTTCGCGGAGCTGCTCGAGCGCCTGACGGATCTCGGCCAGTCCCGTGTCCGGGTCGAGGGTTTGCAACTCCTCCACCGTGACCGGGCGGGGCGCGGCAAACAGCGCCGCTTCAATCAGCTGATTGAGGTCGTTCACGGGAAATCACCACCGGCCCATAGGCCCGTTGTTGAAAGACGAAGGCGGCACCGCGGCGCGCCAATTCGAGAATCGCAAGCAGCGTCGAGAGCACGTCGGCAATCGTCGGATGCGGACCAACCGCCTCGGCCCAGCTGATGCTCGCTCGTTCCGACAGCAGGGTTTCCAGCCGGAGGGTTGCCCCTTCGACGTTGAGCGGCCGAGCCACCACCCGATGCAAGACCGGGTGGAGGATGCCCGCGATGACCCGTTCGACCGCCGCCAGCAACTCCATCAGGTCGAGCGTCAGAGGTGGAGGCGGGAGCTCCGGCGGAGGCGGCAGGTAGCCACGTACAAACTTGGCAGCCCGACGCTCGGCCGCATCGCCCATCCAGAGCGCAATTTCCTTGATCTGCTGATACTCGAGCAGCCGGCGAACCAACTCGGCGCGCGGATCCTCCCACTCGTCGCCATCGCCGCCGCGCGGCAGCAGCATCTGGGCCTTGAGACGCACCAGACGACTGGCCATGTCGAGGTAGTCGGCAGCTTGGTTGAGGCCCAGCTGATGAATGGCGCGGAGAAACTGATCCGCGATGCGCGCAATCGGAATATCCGCAATATCGAGCCGCTCCTCCCGAAGGAGGTGCAGCAGCAGGTCCAGGGGCCCCGTAAACGCGTCCAGCTCGACCACGAACCCCGACTCGGGTCCGGGAGCCCCGGGCTCGACGTCGAGCGTGGCAGTGGAAGCAGGCGCCTCAGGCAGGCCCGGGCCAACAGTCGTCATTGACACCAAAAACGAGCAGGAAAACCGACGCGACGGGCTTCGTCGCAAGCTGGGGTCCAATATGGTCGGCTCCCCCGCTCAGGCGAAGGGGTCGGCACCCGATGCGACCCGATCTGGCGCCAAACCCGTCCGGACGCGAACTTGCGGCACCTCGACCCACGAAATAACGCCATGCACTTGCCGTTCGCCGCCGGAACCCTGGGCGTCGCCCTCTTTGCCACGACCGTCACCGCCCAAACCCCGCCCGCCTCAGCGGTCGACTGGGACGCCCTCACGACGAGTGTGGTGACTCGCAATCTCCGCCTCGCACCGGGCGAGCGCGTGCTGCTGTTCTGGGACCAGGGCAGCGACCGGGGCGCCGCCGCGGCCTTTCGCCGTGCGGTCGCGGCGGCCGGTGGCGTCATCTCGGCCGAGCTGAGCGCTCCGACCGAGGCGGAGGCTGCTGCGATCGGGCGACTCGCGCCGGCGGTTCAGGCGCTGCAGCGCGCCCGGCGAGACTCGGCCTGGACCGCTGCCTTTGCGGGCGCCGACGTCGCGATCTGGCTCCCGACCCCGACCTCGACCCTTGCCGACCGTCCCTTCGAGTGGCTGGTCGAGAAATCGAGGGTCCGCTCGATCCACTTTCACTGGTTCCTGCCGCCGGACGGGTCGGACGTCGCTTTGGTCGACTCCCTCTACGTCGCTGCGATGGCGGTGCCGCCGGCGGAACTCGAGGCCCGGATGGCGGCAATCGACCGGGCGATTCGCGGCAAGACGGTTCGCATCACCGCACCGAACGGCACCAACCTGAGCTTTCGCATCCCGGCGGACGCCTGGGTCCATCGCAACACCGGTGACGTCAGCTTGGCCAAGGTTGCCAGTGCTCGAACGATTCGTGACCGCGAGGAGGAGTTGCCGGCCAGCGTGTACCGAACCACGGCACTGACCGATGTCGAAGGCCGAGCCGTTGGCTACGCCAGTTTCGACACCCGAGGCCCGATCCTCGACGCAACCTTTGCCGGCAATCGAGTCAGCCGCCTCGTGTCCGCTCGTGGCGGCGAGGCGCTGGTTGCCTCGTGGCAAAGCCGGTCGGGCGACAAGGCCGTGCCCAGCGAGTTCGTGATCGGCACCAACCCCGCCCTGCCCGCAGTGCTGCCCTCGGGATTCATGCCGTACTACGGCTACGGTGCCGGCATCGTCCGGGTGTCGTTCGGCGACAACTGGGAGTCCGGAGGCAAGAATCGCGTCCCGGGTCACCTGGAGACCCTGCTCTTCATTCCCCAGGCCACCGTCGTCGCCGATGGCGTGGTGATCGTCAGGAACGGCGAATTCGTCGCCGGACGCTGACGCTACTTCCGATAGTCGAGCGGCGGGTCGCGGTCACCAACTTTGCTCGAGTACTGATATCCCCCAAGGCGCTGATCCTGCTCCGCGCGCGCCTTGGTCAGATGGGCCGGGTTGCCGAACAGCTCGACCGCGGTCAGAGCCATCGCCTTGGCCGCGACGTTCATACCCTTCATTCCGATCGACATCCCGCCCGCGGCCACCGCCTGCCAGGTGTGCGCCGGAGTTCCTGGAACCCAAGTTGCCGTCGAGACCTGAACGGTCGGCACGACCCAGCTGACATCGCCCACGTCCGTGGAGCCATTCGAAACCCCGGAATCGGCGGGCAGGATCGCCGCCGCAATCCGATCCGAATCGGCCGGCGCGCCCGTGAGCGTTCCCCGGATCGAAGCGGCAAAGGCGCCCTCCTCCGGCGAGTACCGGTAGCCGCCCACCCGCTGGAGCGCCTGCTCGGCAATATCGGACAGGTACTGGTTGGGCAGTACGTTGTACACCGAGTTCATCAGTTCGACTTCCACCTTGGTCCCGGTGCCCAGCGCCGCGCCGTTGGCGGTGGCGAGGATCCGCTCCCAGATCCCCTCCAGCACCCGCATATCGCTGTGTCGGGCATAGTAGTACGACTCGGCGTAGTCGGGCACGACGTTCGGTGCGCGGCCACCGGCGGTGATGACGTAGTGGATCCGCGCTTCGCTCGGCACGTGCTCGCGGAGCAGGTTGACCATCGCGTTCATCGCCTCGACCCCGTCGAGCGCCGAACGCCCCTGATGGGGTGCAATGGCCGCGTGTGCGCTGACACCCCGGAAACGAAACTTGGCCGAGATATTGGCGAGCGTGGTGGAACGCATCACGCGGTTGGCGTCGCTCGGGTGCCAGGCCACCACCGCGTCGACGTCACGGAACAGCCCGGCGCGCACCATGTAGACCTTGGCGCCCCCGCCTTCCTCCGCTGGGGTGCCATAGAAGCGGATCGTGCCGCCTTTGCCGTGCTGCTGCAACCAGTCCTTGACCGCGATGGCCGCGGCCGCCGACGCCACGCCGAAGAGATGGTGCCCGCAGCCGTGCCCCGACCCGCCCTCGAGCAGGATCTTGCGCTCCGGCACGGAATCCTGGGACAGCCCGGGCAGTGCGTCGTACTCGCCCAGGATCCCGATCACCGGCTGGCCGCTGCCCCAACTCGCCACGAAGGCGGTGGGGATGCCCGCGACGCCCGCCTCGATCCGGAATCCGGCGGCGCGCAGCTGCTCCTGCAAAAGAGCGCTGCTCTTCGTCTCCTGATAGCCGACTTCCGCCAAGCCCCAGATCCGACGGGCGATCTCGCTGGAGCGGGCGTGGCCGGCATCGATCTGCCGGAGGAGTGCGTCGATGCCCGGCTGCTGCGCATCGAGAACGGTCGTGATGGCGGCCATGAACAGCGCCGAGAGCGTGAAAGCGCGCATCAGGAAGCTCGGTGAAGAAGGTGAAAAGGCGCTACCGTCGCCAGCGGACCAGGATCTCTTCGCGATCGAATCGCTTGAGCGTACCGACGAAGAGCCACCAGAACAAGAACCCGAACAGCACGAGCGCCAGCAGCGCGAGCGGCACGCTCCGCATCGCGGGACGACCGAGCAAACCGATCAGTACCAGAGCCGCAGGGATGACCCAGAGGCCCGCCATCTGGGCAGCGGCCTGGACGTCGGCGGCCCGCATCGAGGCTCGCATCCCGATCAGCGCGGCAATGCCCCCGGCAAACGGCACCAGCAGCAGCAGCGCCACGGCAAACGGCAGACCCGGGAATACCGGATACCCGAGCCGCACCACCGAGACGACTACCGTACCAAGCGCGTACAGAATGCCGGCGCCCCAGGTCACCAGGGTACCTGGCACGGCCGCCGCCAGCAGCTTGGCGAGCAGAAACTCCCGATCCTCCACCGGCGTCGCGAGGATCGGCTCGAGGGTTCGCTGCTGCTTCTCCGCCGCGATCGACATGGCCGCCCCCATGCTCGACAGGAGCACCGGCATGAACAGGAAGAAGGCGCCAACTTCGCGAACCAGCAGCCGCATGACCCGTTCCCCTTCCGGATAGCCTGCGAGGATCGGATCGAGCGCCGCAAACCGGAACAGGGCCGCGAAGTCCGGATCGATACCCGGCAACGCCGGATCGAGCGGCAGCAGCGACAGCAGCACGATCGGAATACCGACGCCAATGAGGGGCAGGAGCAGGTACCCGACCCAGACCTGGGCATTGCCGCGAATATCGCGGAGCTCCTTGCGGAGGAAGAGTGACAGCACCGGCTTCATTCGGCGCTCGCAATCGTGGCCAGGTAGACGTCCTCGAGGGTGCGACGAATCGGCACCACGGCGCGAACCCCGATACCGGCTCCAACCAGCGCCTCCACCATCGCCGGGATGCGCTCACCGGCCGGACGGACCAGCACCGTCTCGCCCTGCAGCTCCAGTTCCAGGCCGAATGGCAGCGCGGTCAGCACCGCGGCCGCGGGGCGCGGATCGCCAGCCACCTCGATAGCAACCTGCTCGGCACCGCCCTGCCCGCCAAGCGATGAGGGCGGCCCGAACGCAAGCAGGCGGCGCTGCACGATGGCCACCACATCGGCCAGCTCCGCGGCTTCAGCCAAGTTGTGGGTGCAGACCAGGATGGTCCGTCCTGCCTGCTTGAGCGATCGAATCAGCAGCCGCACCTCACGGGCCGACTGCGGGTCGAGCCCGGAGGTCGGCTCGTCGAAGAAGATGACCGAGGGGTCGTGGAAGACAGCGCGGACGATCGCGAGCCGCTGTTTCATGCCCTTGCTGTAGGTCGCCACGAGATCGTCGCGCCGGTCCCAGAGCTGCATGCCTCTCAGCTGGCGCTCGATGGTGTCCGCCAGGCGAGGCCCCTCGAGACCGTAGAGGCGGCCGAAGAGCGCCAGGTTCTCATAGGCGGTCAGCCGGTCGTAGAGACCGGGCGTCTCCGTGAGCACGCCGGTGGCAGCACGGAGCCGGGCCAGATCGGGCCTGGCTCCCGGAAGGTTGACCCCGGCCACCCGCGCCGAACCCGCCGAGACCCCGATCAGGCCCAGCAGCATGCGCACGGTCGTGGTCTTGCCCGCCCCGTTCGGACCGAGCAGCGCACACAGCTCGCCCTCACGGAGCGCGAAGCTCACTCGATCGACCACGATCCGGTCGCCGAAGGTGCGGGTCAAGCCGTTGAGTTCGACCATACCTGAATCACCATTCGTGCGGGTAGCAGAGGGACGAATTGGGCCCTGGCGGCGCCTTGCCAATACCGGCTGCCCCCCACCCTTGCCCAAGCCAGCTCGACCAGACTAGCTTGCAAGGCTGTCACCCGACTGTCGTCGGGGCCGAATTGCCGAATCATCGAGGAAACGATGCCGAGGATCAAGTCCGCCAAGAAGCGGTTGCGTCAGACCAAGACCCGCACCGCCGCCAATCGCCAGAAGCGGAGCCAGCTCCGGACCGCGCTGAAGAATGCTCGGAAGGCCACCGACGCCGCCACCCGCGCGACGACTTTCGCCTCGGCTGAAAAGCTGCTCGACCGGGCCGGTCAGAAGCGCCTGATCCATCCCAACACGGCTGCCCGTCAGAAGAGCCGGTTGGCCAAGGCCAAGAACGCTGCGGCCGCCAGCGCCTGATACGGGTCGCTGGGTGCAGATGACAAAAGGGGCCGGCAATCGCCGGCCCCTTTCTCGTTCTACCCCTGAGTTACCTCAGACAGCCGCGAGCTCGGCTCCACAGCGCTCGCAGTACCACTCCGTCGGCCGGTTGAGCGAGCCGCACTCGCCGCACTTGAGCGTCTTGGCCGACGTCGGGGCCGGCCGGTCGGGCCCGCGGACTTCCGGAACGGTCGTGGTCGCCTGCCCCGCGGCGTTGCGCGGATCGAGCGTCATCGACTTGAGGAAGGTCAACTCGTCTACCGCAGAGGCCGGCGGGGGCGCCAGGGGCTCCTTTGAGGCCGCCGTCGACGGAAACGGGATCGTACGAGCCGGGCCCGATTCGCGGGGCTTGAGGCCGCCACGAGGGACGAACCGGGGGGCCTCAGGCAGTTCGACCGGCGCAGGCGCCTGGGCTGCCGGTGCCTGGGTCTGAGCCGGGGCCGGCTCGACCGGGTCCTCTTCGAGGCTCAGGACGACAGGCGCCTCGAGTTCGGGGACGGGATCAGGCTCGGGTTCCGCCGCCGCTACGAACGGCTCGACTTCGGGTTCCGGCTCCGGGGCCGGCGGGGGCGCAATCTGACTGAGGACCTCCTCCAGCCGCTCGGTTTCTCCGGCCAGTCGGTCGAGTTCCTCGTTGAGGCCCGCGATCTTGCCACCGCAATCGTCCGCGACTCGCTGCCATTCGGCGTCGCTGTACTCACCCACGCTGTGCCGCAACTCGGCTTCCGCGAGGGTCTCCTCCTCTTCGGCGCGAAACGCCTGGTACTCGCGAGTCTGGCTTCGGAGGCCTTCGAGGGTACTGCTGATGACGTCGGAATGCCCCCGGAGGCTCTCGACCACCTGAGCCAGCCGGGCCTCGTAGTCGGTCCGGACCCGCTTTCGCACAGCCGGCGGAGTCTTGCTTCCTGCAGCGTCGATCTTTTCGAGCCAGCCCGCCAGCTGCTGCCGTGACGCGAGGAGCGACTCGACCTCGCTCAAGTCCTGCCGCTCAAAATCGGTCATCCAGAGTCTCTCCCAGCGTATCCCCGGTTCCCTGCACCGCTGACGGTCGGATTAAGTCCCGTCAGGGCAACGTCTTACGAGGGTTACGTCGCAGCGAATTTCCGGTCCCGGTCAAAGACCACCCGGCCCCCCACTACGGTCACCTCGGCCTGCCCCGTGAACGTCTCACCAAGATAGGGGCTGTTGGTGCTCTTGGAGTGCAAATCCTCTGCCCGAACGATCCACTGCCGTCCCGGATCGAAAACGACGACGTCGGCCGGGGCCCCAATGGCCAGCGTGCCCCCAGGAAGTTTAAAGACTCGGGCCGGCACCGTACTCATCCGGGCGACGAGATCCGGCAGGCTCAGGAGGCCGGGCGCTACCAGCTCGCGGAGCCCGACCGCCAGGGCAGTTTCGAGCCCGACGATTCCGTTGGGCGCCTGGTCGAACTCCCGCTGCTTGGCATCGTAATGGTGCGGGGCGTGATCGGTGGCGATGCAGTCGATGGTCCCGTCGCGAAGCCCCTGACGGATCGCCTCGACGTCCGGATCCTCGCGCAACGGCGGGTTCATCTTGGCGTTGGTGTTGTACGCCTCACAGCAGCGGTGGGTCAGGCTGAAATGATGCGGGGTGGCCTCGGCCGTGACATTGAGGCCCTTCTCCTTGGCGCGCCGAATCAGTTCGACCGAGCCGCGAGTCGACATGTGGCAGAGGTGGACATGCCCACCCGTCAGCTCCGCAAGAATGATGTCCCGCGCCACCATGATCTCTTCGGCTGCCGAAGGAATACCCTTGAGGCCAAGGCGAGTGGCAACCTCGCCCTCGTGCATCGCGCCGCCCTGGGCCAGGGTGTGGTCCTCGCAATGATCCGCCACGGGAATCCCGAAGACCTTGGCGTACTCGAGCGCCGTCCGCATCAGCTGGCTCGAAACCACCGGCTTGCCGTCGTCACTGACCGCCACCGCGCCGGCCGCGATCATCTCGCCAAACTCGGCCAGCTGCTGGCCGTTCTGCCCGAGCGAGACGCAGCCGATCGGATAGACCCGCGCCTTGCCGGCCCGGATTGCCTGGCGGACCACGAAACCCACCGCGGCCTGGTTGTCGATGACCGGATCGGTGTTCGGCATGGCGCAGACGCCGGTAAACCCGCCGGCAACCGCCGAGGTGGTGCCGGTGGCGATGGTCTCCATGTGCTCCTGCCCCGGTTCGCGCAGGTGCACGTGCACGTCAATGAACCCGGGCGCCACGACTTTGCCGGTTGCGTCGATCCGAGGGGTTCCCTCTTCGACGGCAATGTTGCGGCCGACCGCTTCGATCCGGCCGTCCTGGATGTACACGTCGGCCACGCCATCGGTGCCGCGAGAGGGATCGATGACACGACCCCCGGCAATCAAAAGAGCATTCATCGGTCGTCTGCTGCCTGACTCCGCCAGTCGGGCGACCCGCCGGCGAGGAGATAGAGCACGGCCATTCGAACGGCCACGCCGTTGGTCACCTGAGGAAGGATCACGCTGTGCGGACCGTCAGCCACGTCGCTGTCGATTTCCACGCCGCGGTTGATCGGCCCCGGGTGCATGATGATGAGATCCTTGGGGGCTCGTTCGAGCCGCTCGGTGGTCACCCCGTAAATCCGGTTGTACTCGCGGAGCGACGGCACAAAGCCTCCCTCCATCCGTTCGAGCTGCAGCCGGAGCACGTTCAAGGCGTCGGCCCAGCCGATCGCTTCCTCGATGCGATGCATCACGGTCACACCGAGCGACTCGAGTCCTTTGGGCAGCAGCGTGGGCGGTCCGCACGCCGCGACTTGCGCACCAAGCTTGGTCAGACCCCAGATATTGCTCCGGGCCACCCGACTGTGCAGCACATCGCCACAGATGGCGACCTTGAGGCCTTCGATCCGACCGAACCGGTCTCGCAAGGTGAGCAGATCGAGCAGCGCCTGGGTGGGGTGCTCGTGCTTGCCGTCGCCGGCGTTGATCACGTTGGACCGGATCCGTTCACCCAGGAACCGGGCGGCGCCGCTCGACGGGTGGCGAATCACCACCATGTCGATCCGCATCGCCTCGAGATTGCGCGCGGTATCGACGAGGGTCTCGCCCTTGGATACCGAGCTCGCTTGGGTGGCGACATTGACGGTGTCGGCCGAGAGGCGTTTTTCGGCAAACTCGAAGGAAATCCGGGTTCGGGTCGAGGCTTCGAAGAAGAGATTGACGATCGTCTTGCCGCGGAGGGCCGGTACCTTCTTGATCGACCGCTCGCTGACCTCTTTGAACGGCTCGGCGGTATCCAGAATTGCCACGATCTGCTCGGCCGTCAGGTGCTCCAGCCCGACCAGGTCCTTGCCGAGGGCGCCGCTCATTGGGCCCGAACCAGCATGACGGCGTCCTCGCCATCGTGCTCGTGGACCAGGACGTCGACCCGATCGCCGGGAACGGTTCCGATGGTGAGACCCACGATGTCGGCCTGGATCGGCAGTTCCCGCCCGCCCCGATCGACCAGGACGCAGAGGAGGATCCGGCGAGGCCGTCCGAAGTCGGCCAGTTCGTCCAGGGCGGCCCGGATGGTTCGTCCGGTGTAGAGCACGTCGTCGACGATCACGACCGTGTTTCCGTCGAGACCCTTGGGCAGGCTGGTCTCGCCAACGAGTGGACGAGGCCCGATCGACTGGAGATCGTCGCGATAGAGGGTGATATCGAGTTTGCCCTGGGGAATCGGATGCCCTTCGTTCCGCTCGAGCAAAACGGCGAGACGTTGAGCCAGCTCAACGCCCCGCCGCTGAATTCCCACCAGAATGACCCCCTCGACTCCCTGGCACCGCTCGACGATTTCACTCGCCATGCGGGACAGTGCGCGACTCATTGCGCGTGCATCGAGAACCCGGCTCGTAGATGTCATGCCGGGAGCCCAAGCTAGTTGGCGATCATGAGGTCCGCAACCTTGGCGCGCCGGGTGAAGATCTCAGACTGGCCCACCCGCGGCAGCGGCATGACCGCTTTGGGGTCGTCCATGTCCGGGCGAGCCGCCTCATCGGCCCGGTAGACGTCGGCAGCCTTCTGGCTCCAGGCCACCTGCAGGGTGTCCCGGAGCACCGCAAAGACGGGGTAGGTTGCCGCCCCGCCCTGACTCAGCTGGATTTCAGGACCGAACCGGCCGCCCGGCGCTGCGGCCCGGATCAGGATCCGGGGCGACGCGGTGAGACCGTCATCCCAGCCGACCACGGTTCCGAAGCTGCCGACCGCCAGCTGCACATGGGCCGGCGCGGCCTTCTCGCCCACCGCAATCGGGACCGCCTCGAAGGATTTGCCGGCGTCGGCCGACCGGGCGTAGTACACACCTGCCTCGCCGGGCTTGCCGGTCCACCAGGCAACGTGCACCGCACCCGCCTGGTCAACTTCAAGCGACGGACCGGCGTGGGGACACCCGTGGAAGACCCAGCCGTCCTGACGGGGTCGGACAGGCTCGTCCCAGGTGGTACCCCCGTCCGGCGACCGCATCACGACAACATCCCGAACCTCGCCGTCGAAGATCCGCCGCCAGGCCACGTAGAGGCTGCCATCCGGACCAAGCGCCAAGCCCGTTCGGCAACAGGGGCACGCCGCCGCGCTGTCGATGGCGCGGGCCGTGTCCCAGTTCCGGCCGCCGTCTTTCGACTGCCGGATCCAGACCATCGACCGACCGTGATGGGAACTCAACCAGGCCGCGTGCACCGCTCCGCCCGGCCCGCCCAGCACCGCGTGGAAGTTGTGCGAACCGAAGCGTTCACCCTCGTTGACGCTGACCGGCTCGCTCCAGCTGCGGCCGCCGTCGTCCGACCGGATCAGTCGGAGCGCGCTTCGCGGAAAGCGCGAACCAGGCACTTCCTTGCCGACGGTGTACATCACGTAGATCGCGCCGTCGGACGACTCCGCCAGGCGCGGAGGCGCCTCCCCGTGCGGATTGATACCGCCCAGGGAGTCGCGCACGACGACGACCGGATCGCCGCTGGTGGCGCCGTCGCGAGTGACCTCGACGAAGAGCGCTTCGCGACCGCTGACGGAATCGACCGCGACCCACGACAGAACGCGATCGCCTGCCGAGGTGACCAACATCATCGGCGTGGCACCGGTGGCCGTCGCCCCCGACGCCAGCTCGATCGGCGTCATCGGCACGGTGCCAGGTCTGCAACCTGCCATTGCCGTCAGCGCCAGCGCGCCGACCACCCGGATCCACTGCATCATCAGCCTCCTTGGGCGCCGAAGCGGTACTGCAGGCCGAGGTAGAACGTGCGGGGCGGCCCGGGCCGGTAGCGGCGACCCTGCAACGCCGTGTACGACGAGGTCTCGGCAAAACGGGTGTCGCCGATATTGTGGACCCGGCCGACTACGTCGAACTGCGCAGTTACCGGCAACGACCCCGACACCGAGAAGACGTCATGCCCCGCGTACTTCTCGGTGTTCTGCGGGTCCATCCAGTAGGAACCCATGTGGAGCCACTCGGCCGCGAGGTGGCCGCGCCCGAACGCCCGCGGCGTCAAGGTGGCGCCGACCCGTCCCATGTCGCGCGGAGCGATCTCGATCTCGTTGCCGCTGTAGTCGAGCGCGGCACTGGGGCGCCACTCGAGGTATTCCTGCTTGGTAACGGTCCAGCTGCCGTCGATCCGCAAGCCGCGCACCGGCTCGACCGCGGCACCCAGTTCGACGCCGCGGTGACGGGTCGCGCCGGCGTTGCTGGCGCTGCGCAGCCCGGTGACCGGATCGGTGAGCGTCAGAATGTCGTCCTCGATATCGAGCTGGTAGACGGTCGCCTCGAAGCTGACCCGGCTGCCGAGCGCCACGCGCGTCCCCGCTTCGTAATTGTCCGCCTTGACCGGCGCGAGGTCGATCGTATTGAGCGCCGATCCCTGCCGGAACAACTGGCTCTCGGAGGGCGCCCGGAAGGCCGCACGGTAGGACGCAAACAGGTTGAGCCCGCGCGTCACTTCGAACGAGGCGCCGAGCTTGGGACTCAGGCGCTGGTAGGACACTCCGGTCGAGGCCGGGCGCCGGTGTGGTCCGGTCGCGATCGGATCGAGCCGGGTATCGTAGTCGAAACCAACGTTGTCGAAGCGGAGCCCCAGATCGAGCCGCAAGCCGGCTGCGGGATTGACCTCGGCCTGTACGTAGGGTGAGGTCTGCCAGAAGGTGACGTCGTAGTCGTACTGCACGACGCCCGGCGTGTAATCGCGAAAGAACGCGCCATCGCGCACGGGCAGAATCGCCTGTTCCATCCTGCTGCCCGGGCTGACCTCGAGATCGACGCCGGCGCTCAGGTTGGCGCGCAGCGGCAGCACCGTCTGCCGGTAGCGTCCCATCAGGCCGACCGACTGGTTCTTGCTGTCCCAGATCTGCGGGTCGAAGCTGAGCTGCCAGGAGGGCATCAGCTCGAGCCGGTTGTGTCGCCCATAAACCGTGGCGGTAAAGTGAGACAAGCCGCTCTGCCGCTCGAGGGACGACGACGCCCGTACCGCGAGCACCCGGCGGTACGCAATCGGAGTGTAGTTCGCGGTTGGACGCGCATCGAAGTCGGCTTGCGTCACATCACTGCCACCGTCCCCCGGCTGATCGATGTGCGAAAAGGCCACCACCGTCTTGAGCGACGCAGCGTCGCTGAGGCGGTGATCCCAGCGCACGGTGCCGCTCTGCCGAGCGTACGGTGCGCCGTCCCGGTAGCTGTCGGAGCGAGTCAGGTTGAGATCGGCTCGGAGTCCGTTGGATCCCCAGGCGTTGCTCGCCGTACCGAGTACCCGGGCATAGCCGAAACGCCCGCCTTCGACGAAGAGCTCGCCACTCGGGCGATCGCTCGGTGCGCGCGTGTACGAGTTGACCACACCGCCGATGGCGTCGCTGCCATACAACGCGGAGCCAGGTCCCTTGATGACCTCGACCCGCTCGGCACCCGGCAGGTTCACTTCGTAGAGCGCGTTGTGATTGAAGAAGCCGGTCGAGCGGGTGGGTACCCCGTCCTCGAGATAGGCATACATCGGCTTGGTCGTGATCGGTTGACGAATCGCGGTGAAGTGGCCCTCACCGCTCAAGTTCGCCACCCAGGCGCCCGGCACGCGGGCCACGATCTCGGCCGGATGGTGCGGCCTGGCCTGCTCCAGAACCGTCCGATCGACCACACCAACGCTGGTCGTCGCCTCGGACCGCGACTGCGCCTCGCGAGAGACGCTCACCACGACATCAGAGAGCACCACGGCATCGTTGGTGAGCGAAGCGTCGACAACGACTACCGACCCGGCAGTGACGGCCACCGGGATCCGGGCGGTCTTCCACCCGATGGCCCGAACCGCCACGGTGTACTGGCCGGCAGGAATTCCCTCGATCCGATAGCGTCCGTCGGGTGAGGTCTGGACCGACTTGCCGGTCCCGATGACCTGCACCAAGGCGGCGTGGATCGGCTCCTTGGCCGCGCCGGTCACCCGGCCCTCGACTCCACCTGTCTGCTGCGCATCGGCGGAACCGACCGACGCGATTGCGATGAAACCCGCCAGACCCGCGGCACGCGCGAGTCGACCGGCACTCGACCGGTTCTTCCCAAGTCCGAACATGTCCACGCTCCACGGCCGCCCCGTCCACGACAGGGCTGTCAATGATGGGCCGCCCCTGCTACGGGACAGCCAACTCTGTCATTTGCGCTGGAACTGCAGTTCAGCCGACAGGAGGAGCGTGGGACGGAGGCAGGAGAAAGCGAGGGCGGGTAACCAGAACCGGCGCGTCCGCAGGAACGCGAGGCGCCAGCGCGACCGCCGGAAGAACTGCCAGTGTGGATCCAGCACCTGGACTGAGCCCAACCGAGGCGGCACCGGTGCAGGCACCGATACAATGGCAGTTGGTGTGCCCGGAATGGGCATCGTCCGATTGGGACGGCTCACCGTGACCTGCGTGAGCGTCGTGGCCGTGCTGATCCCCAGTGCTCTCGGCGAGCAGCCAGGGTGTGTCGATCGGGCAAGGATCGATGAGCGGAATGACGGTTCCCGCCACCGGGGGTGAGAGCACCACCAGGAGGCCGGCCAGCCACCGCCACCGCCGAAGTCGCCCGAGCATCCTTTCATATTAACGAATCCAACGCCCCCGGCCAACCAGCCACGACCGCAGGCGCCTACGAACCCGGGGACGCCGACCGCTTGTGACGAGGGCGCACAATCAGCCGGCTGATCAGCAGGACTGCCAGCACGGCGGCATAGACGAGCGGCTCGCTCGCATCCCATTTCACCAGCCAAAAGAAGTGGAGCACCGCGAGCCCGGCCGCCAGGTAGACCAGCCGGTGGAGCCGCTGCCAGCGCCGCCCCAGTCGGCGCACCATGGCCACCGGCGAGGTCGCCGCAAGCAGGGCCAGGATCAGAAAGGCCAGGAAACCGACGAGAACCCAGGGGTGCTCGATGATGTCGGCACCGATTTCGGCTACCGACAGGCGGTGATCGAAGACCGCATAGATCGCGAGGTGTAGTGTCGCGTAGAAAAAGGCAAAGAGCCCGAGCGGCCGGCGGAGCCGGATCAGCGCCGGCTGGTCGAGCAGCCGACGAACCGGCGTCACGGCCAGGGTCACCAGCAGTATGACCAGCGCCGAGAGGCCGGTGGTGTGGGTCAGCGTCTTGACCGGATCGGCTCCAAGGTCCTGTCGGATCAGTCCGTGAACCAGCCATCCCGCAGGTGCCAGGCAGGCAATCCAAAGGATCGGCTTGAGCACCCGTCGCACCAGCGCCGCCGCCCCCGGCTCAGGCACACCACCGCTCAATAGTTCACTCGCAGATCGAGACCGCTGTAGAGCGAAGCCACCTGATCGCCGTACCCGTTGAACGGGAGCGTCGGCCGACGGAAGAACTCGCCCAGGCGCCGCTCCGACTTCTGGCTCCAGCGCGGATGCGACACGTCCGGGTTGACGTTGGCATAGAAACCGTACTCCTGCGGAGCTGCCACGTTCCAGGTGGTGGCCGGCTGAGACTCGGAGAACCGGATTTCCACGATGCTCTTGCCGCTCTTGAAGCCGTACTTCCACGGGACCGTGAGCCGAAGCGGCGCGCCGTTCTGATTGAGCAGCGGCTTGCCGTAGATGCCGGTGGCCATCAGTGTGAGCGGATGCGTTGCCTCGTCGAGGCGGAGGGCTTCGACGTAGGGCCAGTCGAGCGTCCGGCTGCGCTGCCCGGGCATCTGCTTCGGGTCATAGAGCGTGACGAATTCCACGTACTTCGCGTTGCTGCCGGGGTCGAGCTTCCGGATCAGATCGACCATCCGGACGCCCTGCCACGGAATCACCATCGACCAGGCCTCGACACATCGCATCCGATAGGTACGCTCGACCACGGGCAATCCTTTGAGCAGATCGTCCAGATCGTAGCTGGCGGGGCGCTTGACCTCGCCCGACACCTTGACCACCCACGGCCTGGTCCGGAGCGTTCCCCCGTTCCGAGCGGGATCCTCCTTCGCGGTGCCGAACTCATAGAAATTGTTGTACGTGGTAATGACGTCGTACGGGGTCGGCTTGTCCTCGGGCTGACGGCCCTGAGCGGCTCGTGCCACGCCCGGTGTTGCCAGGGCCGCCATGGCCACCCCGGCAGCTCGAAGCCACTCCCGCCGGGAGTGATAGAGCCCCTCATCGGTTACTTCCGAACTGGCGATCTCTGGCGCCCGACGAATCAGCATGGCGGTTTCTCCGTCTCTCTCGACACTTCCAATCTACCACGACCCCGATACCCCGAGACGAAAAAGTCGGGCAACCCGACCGGGCGACCCGACTTCACGAAACTGCAGCGGTGCGAGTGAGATTCGAACTCACGAGACCCTTAGGAGGTCTGCCACCTTTCCAGGGTGGTGCCTTCAACCACTCGGCCATCGCACCTCGAGCCACTGACGCCCCTCTCGGGCCGGCGGCAACTTAGCCCGCCAGCCGAAGAGGGTCAACGCGGTGCGCTATCGGGCGGCTTTGGCCGGGCGACGCGTGGCTCGAGCCGGCCCCTTGGCTTTTGCCGCAGCCTTGGCCCCGGATTTGGGCTTGGCCTTCGGCTTCGGCTTGGCCGCCGCTTTGGCTGCCGTTCCCGACTTGGCCTTGGCCGCGCGCTTGGCGCTGCCGGCGCGTTTGACCTTCGCGGTCAGGGGGTCTGGGGCCGAGCGACCTTTGACCGACCGCTTCGCACCCGCGGACGACGACGCGCCTGCACCTCTGCCTTTCGGCTTTGCCTTGCCGCCGCCGCGAGCGGCAATCCATTCGACGGCCTGCTCGACCGTCACGGTTGCGGGGTCGACGTCTTTCGGGATCGAGGCGCTGACGTCGCCGTGTTTGACGTAGGGCCCGTACTTGCCTTCGTAGAGCCCGATCGGCGCCTGGTCGGCAGGGTGCGGACCAACCTCGCGGATTGGCGTCGCCGCCATCCGTCGCCCGCGACCCAGCTTGGGCTGCGCCAGCAGCTCGAGGGCCCGGTCGAGCGTCACGGTCAGGACGTGGTCCTCGCCTTTGAGGGAGCGGTAGTCCTTGACCTTGCCCTGATCATGCACGATATAAGGACCGAACCGCCCCTGCCCTGCCAGCACCCGGGCACCGGTCTCTGGATGCGCGCCAAGCGTGCGCGGCAGCGCCAGCAACCCTACGGCCATGTCGAGCGTGACCTGATCGGTGGTAACACCTTTAGGTAGCGAGGCACGCTTCGGCTTGGGACTGTCATCGGTTACCACGCCGAGTTGGACATAGGGGCCGTACTGCCCGGTGAGCAGCAGGATCGGCTCACCGGTGTCCGGATGGTTGCCGACGATTTCCGGGCCTTCGGCCTTCTGGCGCAGCACTTCGTCGACCTGGCTGCGAGACAGGTCGGCCGGCGCGGCATCGCGAGGCAGCGACGCCTTGAGGATCTCGCCGTCTTCCGAAACCACCTCGACGTAGGGCCCGAAGCGACCGATCTTGACGCTGGCACCGTCCAGACCATCGATCTCGATGGTTCGCGCCTCAACCGGATCGATGCCCTTTTCTCGCGAGGCAACCTGCTGCCGGAGACCGGTGCGGCCCAGGTAGAACTCGCGGAGATAGGGCAACCACTCCGCGTTGCCCTCGGAAATGTCGTCGAGGGTCTGCTCCATCCCCGCCGTGAACTTGAGATCCACGAGCGACGGGAAGTGATGCTCGAGCAGGCTGGTCACCCCGAACGCCGTGAAGGTCGGGACCAGGGCCTGACCCTGCTTCTGGACGTAGCCGCGGTCGATGATGGTGTCGATGATCGATGCGTAGGTACTGGGGCGACCGATTCCGTCCGCCTCGAGTTCCTTGACCAGGCTCGCTTCCGTGTACCGGGCGGGCGGCTGGGTCTCGTGCGACACGGCCGCGAGATCCCGACAGGCCGGGCGGTCGCCGACGGCCAGGTCGGGCAGCAGCACTTCCTGATCTTCGAGCGCCGCTTCCGGGTCATCGCTGCCTTCGACGTAGGCGCGCAGGAAGCCGGGAAAATCGATCCGCTTTCCCGCCGCGCGGAAGACCGCTTCTTCGACCTCGATGGTAACGACAACGCTCGTCAGTCGCGCATCGAGCATCTGCGACGCTACGGTCCGCTTCCAGATCAGGTCGTAGAGGGCCAGTTCCCGTCCGCTCAATCGGGTCTCTTCCGGGGTGCGGAAGTGCGACCCAGCCGGACGAATGGCCTCGTGAGCTTCCTGCGCCGACGCGCTCTTGCTGACGTACTGACGCGGCGCCTTGGGCAGGTACTGGTCGCCGTAGAGACGCGAGACGCATTCGCGCGCCGCGCCGAGTGCCTGCTGCGACAGGTGCACCGAGTCGGTACGCATGTAGGTGATGAAGCCCTCTTCGTAGAGCTTCTGCGCGGTCCGCATCGCCTCCCGCGCCGACAGACGCAACTTGCGGTTGGCCTCCTGCTGGAGCGTCGAGGTGATGAACGGCGGCGCCGGCCGACGGGTAAACGGCTTTTCCTCCGCCGACCCCACGGTCCAGGGCGCAGCCCGCAGCCGATCAGCCAGCGATTCCGCCGCCGGTCCGTCCAGCAGCACCACATCCTTGCCGGCAGCGAGCTTGCCGGTCCGCTCGTCGAAGTCCTTGCCGGTGGCCAGGCGCTTTCCGGCCAGGGACACCAGCTGGGCATCGAAGGTTTGATCGCGGTGCTCCAGCGTGGCGGCCAGATCCCAGTAGATGCCGGGCACGAAGGCGCGCCGTTCGCGTTCGCGCATCACCAGCAGGCGCACCGCCACCGACTGGACCCGTCCGGCGGAGAGGCCGTAGGCAATCTTCTTCCAGAGCAGCGGCGACAAAGTGTAGCCGAACAACCGGTCGAGAATCCGACGGGTTTCCTGCGCACGCACCAGCCGATCATCGACGGCACGAGTCTGTGCGAGCGCCTCCCGGATCGCCTCGCGGGTGATTTCGTGGAACACCATCCGCTTAACGGGCACCCGCGGTTTGAGCAGCTCGGCGAGGTGCCACGAAATGCTCTCACCTTCGCGGTCTTCGTCCGTCGCGAGGATCAGTTCGTCCGCATCGGACAGCGCGGACTTGAGCTCCTTGACGATGTGTTTCTTGTCCGACGGCACGACATACAGGGGCTCGAAGTCCTGATCGACGTTGACGCCGAGCCGGCTCCACTCCTCGCCTTTGACCTTGGCGGGGATGTCCGACGCCCGATCCGGCAGGTCGCGCACATGCCCCATCGACGCGACCACCTTATATCCGCGGGGGAGGAACTCGCGGATGGTCCGCGCCTTGGTGGGTGACTCGACGATGACGAGAGTGGACATGCCGTCCTAAATGTTGCAGTTCATGCGTAGCGCCCGACCGCGGGCGACGCCTCCCACCCCCGCCAGCGACCGGGTCGCGAGGCGGGGAGGACAGGAAATTGCGGGAACAGAATGACGCCCAGAGTCGGGTCTGTCAATTGGCCCCCGACCAGCCTCGACCGCTCGATTCGCAGCTAACAGTTTACGGCACAACATGTTAGATGCCCGGAAACGGCGAAAAACCCGATCGACCCGCGACGCCGGTTTCGCGGTAGAGCGCACGCCTGCATAGTTTTCGACTCCTTTCACGACTGCGCCATGCCCGATCTTGCATCCGGCCTCGTCTATTACATCGTCTTCCTCTTTTCGGTCACCCTGCACGAAGCGGCCCACGCTTGGGCCGCCAAGCGCGGCGGGGATCTGACCGCCTATCTCGGCGGACAGGTGTCTCTCGACCCACGACCGCATATCCGGCGCGAGCCATTCGGCATGGTCGTATTGCCGCTGCTCTCGGTGGCGATTGCCGGATGGCCGTTCGGTTTTGCCAGCGCACCCTACGACCCGCAATGGGCAATGCGGTATCCGCGCCGAGCGGCCTGGATGGCGCTGGCGGGGCCGGCGTCCAATCTGCTGCTCGTCGTGATTGCGTTTGCCGTGCTCAAGCTTGGAATCGGCGCTGGCTTCTTCGAAGCGCCGTCGAGTGTGCGGTTCGGTCATGTGGTGGCGGCAACCGCTGGCGGCTGGTGGCCCAGCATTGCCTTCATGATCGGGGCGCTCTTTTCGATGAACCTGGCGCTGGCAGTGCTCAACCTGATTCCCCTTCCCCCGCTCGACGGCAGTGCCGCAGTTCCACTGCTGCTGCCGCCCGCAGCAAGCGCCAGGTATCAGCAGTTTCTCTGGAGCCAGCCATTCCTTGCCATCATCGGGATGCTGATCGCGTGGCGGATCTTTGGGCCGGTCTTCCAGCCACTCTTCATCGAAGCCGTTCACCTGCTGCATCCAGGCACGAGGTACGGCTAGCGTGCTCTGACGCTCTGTTGGCGGCGCCGCATATTGCAACCCCCTCAGGGGTCGGATTCGGGTGCCTGCAGGCGCGCCCGACGATAGCGCCACAGACCAAAGATCCCGACCCCGACGAGCCCAACGGCCAGGTACATCAGCCCTGACGGCGGACCTGGCGGCGGCACGACAGCACCGCAGGTACCCATCAGCGCACAGTCGGGTGGACCCGGGATCTGCAGCAGCAGGAACATCAGCATCGCATTGCGACCCCGAATACGCGACGAGCGGGGCCGAATTCGACTCGGCACCCGCTCATCAATGAGTCTCTCACCGAAACCACGGACAGGGAGGGATTCGAACCCTCGATACCGTTGCCGGTATGCCGGTTTTCGAGACCGGTTCCTTCAGCCACTCGGACACCTGTCCTTTGAGTCTTCCGTTTCCCCACGCAACGATCGAACCAAACGGAAACCGGAAGAGCCGCGGTAAGCTAACAACGGCTTCCCGCATCGCCAAGGCGCGGCACGAAACGGTACTGGTACCTACCAGTACCCACGAAACGGCAGTGGTCACTGACCCACTACCGACGAAGCCATGGTGTCCAAGCTGAGGATGGAACAAGCAGGCGCTGGGGACACGGTTGCTCCCGTGTCCCCAGCGCCTCCAGGTCATCGACGATCCGAAGATCGCGGTGCTTCTCGCAGCTATCGACCTGTCGTCACGGATTGCGATCGAGGCACGCCGCAGTTCCGTTCAGGTTGGGATTGTTCGACTCCTCCTGAGGAATCGGCATGTTGACATCGCTTCCGTAGGTACCGCCCGCCTTGTGCCAGGTGCCGGTGGGAAAGACGGTATTCTGGGGCCGGCTGTACTGCCGCACCAGCCGGCGGAGGTCGCCCATCCGCTGGCCGCGTCCAAAGGACCAGAAAGCCTTTTCGCGCATCATCTGATCCAGGCGAGCGGCCGCCGTTCCAGCGTCGGTCAAGGGGGCCAGTGACACGGTCGCCCGGGCGGCGTTGAGAATGTCCAGCGCCGCGCCGGCATTTCCTGCTCGGAGTGCCGCTTCAGCCTCGATCATCCGCGCATCGACGCCCCGGAGCAAGGCAACGCCCGTCTCGCGCGTCGGCCAGAGCTGCTGCACATCGAGCGGCTGCTGGCCGTCTTCGCGACTGGCCTGGGTGACCCCACCCTGCGGACACGGCGCACGACATACCGGCACTCTCGGGTCGGCAGCCGACGCGAAGTTGAGGCCATTGCCGCCTTCATTGTTCGCCACACTGTAGCGCCGGGCGTTGTTGTTCCAGGTCCAGATGTTGTTGTTGGCCGTGCTGACACCGTGATTGATGGTGTACGCATAGTTCGTGGGAACGCCTGCCACGGCGGCTGCCGCTTCCGCCGGACGGTTCAGATTGAAGAGAATCCGCCCCCGGGTCAGGTTGAGCGCGTGACGGATCCGCACATCGGCCGCAGTTGCTCCGGTAATGACCGCGAGCCCGTCGGTCGCATGGCCGAGGGCGCGTTCAAACGCCTGAACCCCGGTGATCTGATTGCCGTAGGTGATGGTTCCGTCAACGGCGACGTCGCTGAAGACCAAGCCGTTGCAGAAGTTCTCAGCCGCCTGATTGACGAGAAACGCCTGCACGAAATGCAGCTCACCTACTTGGGAGGGCGGCGCCGCCGGCAGATACGTACCCATCAGCGAGACGGCCTGCGACGCCGACTGGCGCGCCCGGTGGAGGTTTCGCGATGCCGTCGCCATGAAGGTGTTGGCCGGCAGCATGTCGCGCCGGTCGAACTGATGACGATCGACGAACGTATCGCCGTTGATCCACTCATCGGCAAAGAGTCCGCTCAAAAGCAACAGACTCTCACCCCCGGAGGTTGCGGTCGTGAACTGCGCCAAGGCGCCGAGCCGCACCGCGTTGGCGCCCGCCGCCGACTGCACCGCCCGCGGATCGATGATATCCGGCGTTTCCACCTCGAGGAGATCCCCCGGCGAACACCCGGTACTGCCCGCCGCGATGATCATCGCGGCGGCTATCCCCGCGATCCGAAGACGCCGCGGCTGCGTATGACGCTGAGAAACAATCATGGCATCACCCCTTAGAAGCCGAGCGTGAGACGGAACGAGACGTAGGTCGGCGGTCCGAAGGCCTGGAACTCCGACGGGTTGTTGATCGTCGAGGCCATCGCCTCGGGATCGACGCCGGTGTACTCGGTCCAGAGCATCGCGACATTGCGCACCGAGAGCGACGTGGTCAGGCTGCGACCACCGATCAGACCGGCCCACCGATCCGGTGCACGCAGCGAAAGCGACAGCTCACGGAGCCGGAGGAAGTCGGCCTTCTCCATGAAGGCGCCGCCGCCGATGGCGGTGCCGAACTGGCGGACCGCGATGGTCCGGGCCTGCTCGAAGAGCGGCGCGTTCGGATCGATCAGACCGCGGCAGTTGTTACGGCTCTGGCAGCGGATCCGCTCGGTGTTGTTGTACAGCAGGTGCCCGCCTTTGTAGTCGAGCTGACCCGAGAGCCGCAAGCTGCGACGGAAGAGATCGATGCCCGAGGTCAGGGCAAACTCGCGCGTCGGAAGCGACGGACCGAGGTACTCGGGCTCGGTGCCGAGGAAGACCTCATTCAGATTGGGGTCGGCGCTGTAGCGGATCAGGCCGTCGCCGTTCTTGTCCTCGAAGCCGAGGAAACGATGGTTCCACCAGCCAAAGAGCGGGTAGCCTTCGACATTCCGAGACGTGGCGCCAGCCCCCGGTGGCACGCCACCCAGGCTGATCAGTTCGTTGCTGTTGAGCGACCCGTTGAGGGCAAGATCCCATCCGAACGACCGGCCATCGATGACCTGCGCCATCAGCATGATTTCCCAGCCGGTGTTCTTGACTTCACCGAGATTCTCGAACCGGGTGGTCGCACCGGTGCCGAGCGACGGTGGCAGCACCCGACTGATCAGCGCGTCGGTCGACTTCTTGTTGTACCAGGTCACTTCAGCGGTCACCCGGTTATTGAAGAGCGTCGCATCGAACCCGACCTCGAGCTCGGCCGACCGTTCCGGCTTGAGGTCGCGGTTTCCGAGTGCATCGGCCACCAGGCCGGGGGCCTCGCCCGACTCGCCCACATAGGTGAGCGGGGAGTAGAACTGCACGGCTGCCGTGGTGCTGGGCTGCACGCCAGACGCGCCGTACGCGGTACGGAGCCTGAGCTGGTCGACCAGCCCGCCCCGCCCCTGGGCAACTACCCAGGACGCCGAGAACTTCGGATAGAGCACCGTCTTGAAGTCCGCGCCGAAGGCACTGTTGCGATCTGAGCGCAGCGCACCCGTCAGGAAGAGACGGTCGTTGAGGGCGATATGCTGCTCGATGTACGCGCCGATCGTCCGGGTTTCGCTGTTCGATTCGTCCGAGGTTTTGATCGCGGCCGAGGTTACCGTGGTGGCGCCGGGAGGCAGTTCCTGACCGAAGGCGCCGTTTCGATCGAATGTGTTGCGATTGTACTGAACGCCAACCGTGGTCTTGGATTCGATTGACGAGGAGATCAACCGCGTTGCGGTCAGCGCGGCGTCGAGCGTGTGCGCGAACATGTTGGTACGGTTGTCGCGCTTGAAACCAAGGGCGTCCGTACCGGACACCGGGCACTCGGTGAAACGGCAGAGCTGGGTTTCCTTGCGCCCGACGAAGTCGATACCGTAGGTACCCCGGCCGCTCAGCCACGAGCGCGGCCGCCACTGAGCCGTGATCGACCCGATGAAGCGGTTCACGTCCTGAGCAGTCGAGGTCCGGTAAATCTCGCGGGGTGTCACGGTCCGATACCCGTGCAGGGTGTCGCCGGCAAGGTTGGTCATGTACTTGTAGCCGTGACCACCGAAGGTGTTGGTGGCGAGACCGGGAACACCTGAGTCATCGCTTCGGGTCAGCCGCGTTTCCTGCTGGATGTAGCCCAGACTCACAGAAACGTCGGTATTGGCGTTGAGGGCAACGTCGAGGTTCGATCGCGCCGAAAACCGCTTGAGCCCGTTCGGATTGCGCTGCTCGGGCCGAAGCGTGATACCTCGGTTGTCAAGCCAGCGCTGATCGAAGGTCGGGATCTTGGTGACGCCGTCCTCCGTCTCGAACTCGCCGTGCATGAAGTACCGGACCGCGTCGGAGCCACCGCGAACCTGCAAGCCGTGCTGCTGGCGGTAGCCGGTGCCGTACGGGGTGGCTTCGGGATCCTTGTGGAGGTTGTACATGGTGACGCTGTCCTGAACGCAGGCTCCGGAGATGACCTGGGACAGGATACACTGGGTGAAGTTGGTCCGGGTGGAACCGGCCGTCCAACCCCAGTACGCGTCAGGATACTTGTTGCGATCCGACAGCGCCGCCTGCTCGGTGTAGTAGCTCCAATCGGTCCGGCCAGCCACACCTCGCTTGGTCCGGATCACGATCACGCCGTTGGCTGCGTCCGTTCCATACAGGGTCGCCGCCGAGGGACCGCGCACCACCTCGATCGACTCGATCTCTTCGGGATTGAAATCGTTCATCCGCGACACCGTGGTCCCGCCGACGCCGATCGATGACGATCCCGTGGTACCTTCGACGCGAACGCCGTCGATCACAAAGATTGGGTTATTCGTCAGCGACATCGAGCTGTTGCCGCGAATCCGAATCCGACCGCCGCCGCCCGTCTGAATCGGCGGCGTGACCAGCACGCCGGCCGCACGAGCGGTCAGCATGTCCGTCATGTTGGAGATCGACTGGCGTTCGACGACCTCGGCCGCATTGACGTAGGCAATCGCGTTACCGACTTCGATGCGCCGCTGTTCACCCGTTGCCGTCACGACCAGGGGGCTGAGCTCCATGGCCCGCGCCTGCATCTGGATGTCGACGGTGACCCGCTGCCCGGCCGTGACGCTGATCTCTCGCGATACCTCGGCATACCCGATCCCAAGGATCCGCAAGGTGACTGTGCCCGCCGCGACGCCAGTGAGGGTGTAGTTGCCGTTGCTGTTGGTCGTGGTGGCCAGGTTGGTACCGACCACGCTGACCTGCGCAGCACCGATCGGCCGCCGGGTGAGCGCGTCAACCACTGTGCCAGCAATCGAGCCCGTGGACTGCGCCTGGGCCTGCCCCGCAAACAACACGGCGGCAAGTAGCCCCAGCACCGATGCGCCTGGGATCTTACGACTCACCATGGAAGTACCTCGAGTTGTGGTGGGAAGCCCCGTACAGAGCCCGACAGAGGCCTGTCCGGGTGACTGGCGCGCAAGGACGCCTCATGGCAAAGTGACAGCTACGGAGCGAGCCGTCAAGAGCGCCGGACCAGTCGCGCATCTGGTCGGAGGACGCCCCGGTGCGGACCGGCTGCGTTAGCCGGCCACCGGCAGGCGCCGCTTCGCCTCGAGGTTAAGCAGCCAGAGAGCAAAGATCGCGTGGAGGGTGGTTGCCACGACCGAAACGCGCCAGGTCCAGTGCAGCTGAAAGCCGGGCAGGCGCGAGACCCAGAGGGCCGGCCCGACGAATACCGCCAGGCGCACCGTGCTGCTGACCATCGAGGGCAAGGTGTTGCCCATGGCTTGGAAGAGACCGGAACAGGTAAATACCAGCCCCGAGGCCGCGAAATTCCACGAGATCGTGCGCAGGAAGTCCACGGCGACCACCAGCACGGCCTCGTCGCCCGCAAATGGACGTACCAGCCAATCCGGGCGCCAGTGCGCGAAAAGCGTCATAGCCACCATGACCCCGGTTCCGATCCGGGCCGCCGCCCAGAAGGTCTCGCGCACCCGAGGATAGTTTCGCGCCGCCATATTCTGCCCGGCCACCGGTGCGGCGGCAAAGGCCACCGCCATCGCGGGCAGGAAGATCGCCTGCATGACCCGCGAGCCCACGCCGTAGCCTGCCTGCGCAGCCGCGCCGAAATCGCGAATGATCCAGTAGACGACTCCCATCGACAGAAACATCAGGGCGAACTCGCCACCCGCAGGCACCCCGATCCGGAAGAGCCGCTTCCAGGTGCCCAGGTCGGGGCGAATCAGGGCACGATCGACCTCGACGAATCGGTCGAAGCGGCGGAAGTAGCCGTACAGAAAGAACACGCCGACCGCAACGGAGATCGTGCTGGCCAGCGCGGCGCCCGCCACGCCCAGCGGCCGACCGGTGCCCCACCCCGCAATCAGGACCGGTGCCAGGACGGCGTTGAGCAGCACGGTGAACATCTGCAGCACCATGGTCGGCTTGGTGATGCCGTGGCCGCGCAGGGCCGACCCCATCGAGATCAGCGCAAATTGCAGAGCAAGCGCCGGCAGAAACCAGTACAGATAGGTCACCCCTGCCGCCACGGTCGCGGCGTCCGCTGCCACGAACTCGAGGTAGGGCCGCGCCAACACGGCCCCGACGCCCAGCACCAGCAGACCGGCGCCAGCGGCAAGCACCAGACTCTGGTTGAACACCAAGTTGGCGTCGTGCCGGTCCTTCCGCCCTGCCGCATGGGCAATCAGGACCATGGTACCGATCCCCAGCACCTGGGTCAGCGCCATCACGATGAACTGGACGTTGCCTGCTGCGCTGACACCGGCAATCGCCGCATCGCCGAGACGCGCCACGAAGTAGAGGTCGACCATCAGGTAGAGGGTCTGGAACACCATGCCGATGGCCAGCGGGATTGCGAGACGAACGATGTGCTTCGGAATGGAGCCGACGGTGAGATCGTGCACAGGTAAGGTCGAAGTTGAAGAAGGAAGAGAGAGGGTCGTGGAGGTGTGCGTTCTCAGCCGGGAGCCCGGTCGGATCCACTCCGCCGCACGGCGAAAAACTCCTGCAGCACCGCGCCGCACGGTTCCGCCAGCAGCCCGCCAACGACCTCGACCCGGTGGTTGAGCGCAGGGTGACGAAGCAGGTCACCGACGGACCCCGCCATGCCGGCCTTCGGATCATAGGCCCCAAAGACGACGCGGCCGACCTTGGCCAGCACGATCGCGCCAGCGCACTGAGCGCACGGTTCGAGGGTGACGTAGAGGGTTGCCTCCGGCAGGCGATCGGTACCGAGCGCTCGGAGTGCGGCCTGCACCGCCAGGAGCTCAGCATGGGCAGTCGGGTCGCGCCCCGCGACGGTCAGGTTATGGTGCTCTGCCAGGACCTGACCATCCTGAACGACGACCGCGCCAACCGGAACCTCGCCGGCCTCGCGCGCCCGCTCGGCCTGGGCCAGAGCCCAGCGCATCGCGAGCACGTCCTCGATCCGAGGCGCCGGGGCCGGCTGGGGCGCGCCGGGCCCGGCCGATCTGGCACGTCCGGTGGTCATGGCCATCAGGGAAGTGTAATCGTGCCGCCCGCCACCGTCGGGGTGCCGGCGCCCGGCAGACCTAGCCGCGGCGCTCGATCGTCAACTCGCTTCCGCTCCGGTCGACCAGCACCGTATCGCCCTCCTCAAAGCTCCCCGCCAGCAGGGACGAGGCAATCGGGTTCTGGAGCATCCGCTGGATGGCGCGCTTGAGCGGACGGGCGCCGTAGACCGGGTCGTAGCCTCGCTCCGCCAGGAGCGCACGGGCAGAAGGCGTCACCTCCAGCGTCAGCCCCTTGGCCTGCACCAGCGCAGCAAGCTTCTCCACCTGCAGCTCGACGATCCGGCCGATATGCGCCTCCGAGAGCGGATGAAACACGACGATATCGTCGACTCGGTTGAGGAACTCCGGCCGGAAGTGGCTGCGGAGCTCGGCGCGGACCCGATCTTCCACAGCCGACCACTGTTCCGTCCCGACCACGGCCGCCGCATCGACGATCAGATGACTTCCGATGTTCGAGGTCATGATGACCACCGTGTTCCGAAAATCGATCTGTCGACCCTGGCTGTCGGTAAGCCGACCGTCATCGAGCAACTGCAACAGGACGTTGAACACGTCCGGGTGCGCCTTTTCGATTTCGTCGAACAGCACCACACTGTAGGGACGGCGCCGAACCGCTTCGGTCAGCTGTCCGCCCTCTTCATAACCGATGTAGCCGGGCGGCGCACCGATCATCCGGGCAACCGAGTGCTTCTCCATGTACTCGGACATGTCGAGACGCACCATGGCCCGTTCATCATCGAAGAGAAACTCGGCCAGTGCACGCGCGGTCTCAGTCTTGCCGACGCCGGTGGGGCCCAGGAAGATGAACGACCCGGTAGGCCGGTTCGGGTCCTGCAGACCGGCCCGACTCCTCCGCACCGCGTTCGCGACCGCAGCAAGCGCCTCGCCCTGCCCCACGACCCGATGGCCCAACTCATCCTCGAGCTTCGAGAGTCGTTCGCGCTCCGACTCGAGCATCCGGGTTACCGGGATTCCGGTCCATCGAGCGACGATCTCGGCGATATCCTCGTAGTCGACTTCTTCCTTGAGATACTTGGCATTCGCCTGAATCGAGGCCAGCCGTTCCTCCTCCCGGGCAACCTCCTGCTCCAATGCCGGGATCCGACCGTAACGCAGCTCGGCTGCCTTCTGCAGATCGCCACGGCGGGTGACCTGCTCGACCTCCGTCTTGAGCTGCTCGGCTTCGGCCTTCTTGCTCTGCAGCAGGTGAATCGCCGCCTTCTCCGCCTGCCACTGTGCCTTCATGCCAGCCGAGGTTTCCTTGAGCTCGGCGATTTCCCGTTCGACCGCTTCGCGACGCTCCACGCCGGCCTTGTCCTTTTCCTTGAGCAGCGCCTGCCGCTGGATCTCGAGCTGCAGCACCCGCCGCTCGACTTCGTCGATCTCCAAGGGCATGCTGTCGATCTCGATCCGCAGCTTGCTGGCAGCTTCGTCGACCAGGTCGATGGCTTTGTCCGGAAGGAAGCGATCGCCGATGTAACGGTCGCTCAGGGTCGCAGCGGCGACCAGCGCGTTGTCGGTGATCCGCACCCCATGATGCACTTCATACTTTTCCTTGAGGCCCCGCAGGATCGCGATGGTGTCCTCGACGCTCGGTGCGCCAACCACGACCGGCTGAAAGCGCCGTTCGAGCGCCGCATCCTTCTCGACATGCTTCCGATACTCATCCAGCGTGGTTGCGCCAACCACATGGAGTTCGCCTCGCGCCAGAGCAGGCTTGAGCATGTTGCTCGCATCGACCGCGCCTTCCGCGGCCCCGGCGCCCACCAGCGTGTGCAACTCGTCGATGAAGACGATGAAGCGACCCTCGGCCTCGGTCAGTTCCTTGACGACCGACTTGAGGCGCTCTTCGAACTCACCGCGGTATTTGGCGCCGGCCAGCAGCTGCCCGATGTCGAGCGCGACGATGTCCTTGTCCCGAAGGCTCTCGGGTACGTCACCCGCCACGATGCGCTGGGCCAGACCCTCGACGATGGCAGTCTTGCCGACGCCTGGTTCACCGATCAGGACCGGATTGTTCTTGGTACGGCGAGAGAGAACCTGCATGACCCGACGGACTTCTTCGTCGCGTCCGATGACCGGATCGAGTTTACCGGCCCGAGCCTGATCCGTCAGGTTCCGGGTAAACCGCTCCAGCGCCTGGTACTTCTCCTCCGGCGACTGGTCCGTCACCCGATGGCTGCCACGAACCCCGGCCAACGCGTCTCGCAGGTCGTCGGCGCTGACACCGAGCCCGGTGATGATCGCCCGGGCGGCCGTACCCTTCTCGTCGACCAACGCCACCAGCAGGTGCTCGGTCGAGACGTAGCTGTCGCCCAGATCCTTGGCGTCCTTCTCGGCCCGATCGAAGACCGCATGCATTTCCCGGCTCAGGGTCGGCTCGACGCCGCCCGACTGGGTTGGCAGTTTGGTGAGCTCCCGCTCCGCGGCGCCAACCAGCGCCGTCACATTGAGACCGGCCTTCTGAAGCAGCGGTCGGACGACGCCCTCCTCCTGCTCCAGTAGAGCAGCAAAGAGATGAGCGTCATTGGCAACCGGATTGCCCCGGCCGCGCGCCAGCTCGATGGCATCTCGAAAGGCTTCCTGCCCCTTGATCGTCAAACGTTCCGGTCGAATCATCTGCTCCTCGAGTCGGTTCCTGATGCCGCGACGGCTAGCCTGCCCGGACACCTTTTGCGATGTAACATTTCCTCTCCGAAACGAGAAGCAACCGCCATACCCCGAATAACCGCCGGTCTGGCAGCACTGTACACGCGACGGAAAGACATAAGCAGCAAGGCGTTAAGCGCAATGACGTCATAACCCGTCTCAAGCGCGCCGAAATGGCAGCTACCCCGGAGCCTGAACCCAGCCCGGCTCAGACCAGAAGCCCAACGCGGGCAGCGCCGCTCCGTCCCCCAGATGGTAACGAACGTAGCGATCGAGCAAACGCCGGTGGGCGGCCAGGTAGCGACTGTCTAAGGCCGGCAGGTCTCCCCGCCCTTCGATCAACGCCTCGAGGTCGCGAAGGTCTTTGGGCGTCAGACGGCTGGTTTCGACCGCACGGGCACAGGCCGCGCACAGTACCCCGCCATGGGCCGGCGAGAAGGCGACCGGCCCCTGATCCCGGCCCACCGGCAGGCCGTCACGGGCGCACACGCCCAGTGCGGGCGCAAAGCCGAGATGAGCGACGAGTCCCCAGATCGAGCGGAGCCCGACGATCGCCACGACCTCGGCGGGGACCCCCTCCAGGACGTCGAGACCGTGGCGGAAGAAGTCATAGGTTGCCGCCTGGCGGTCGCCCGGGGCAAACCGGAGCATCAGCTCGCCCAGCACCGTGGCAACGGCATAGCGTTCGATGTTAGTGGCCATCGCCTCTGGGACACGACCCACATCAAAGGCGCTCAAGGTGTGAAGATCGGAATGACGGGCAAGGTGAACGGTCGCGATTCCGTCGCTCAGGATCTGCAGCGAGGCGCCGAACGCACTGCGAGGCCGCCGGGCACCCTTGGCAATCACGCTGACAACGCCGAGCTCTCGCGTTGCCAGTCGGGCAATCTTGGACGTTTCGCCGTACGGAATGGTCGACAGGATGGTGGCCGGCGTCTCGATCGGGGCCATAGACCCGCTAACTCGGCCGATGCGGCCGGATCACGGAGCCGCCAGGCCGCCCAGGCCCGGCAGGAGGACCAGGGTCACGGCCACCGGACAGACGCCAAGGGCCAGGTCGCGGGCCTGGGTCAGATCCGGCCTGAAAACCCGAAGCCTGCCTGCCTGCCCGGCATCGCATCCGGTGGCCTCGATGGCGTAGATCCTGCCCGCAGGGTCGACCGCCGCGGCCACGTTGTTGAGAACGAAGATCCCCTGGCCAGCGCCCCGTACCACCCGTCGGGTCCGGGTATTGAACTCCATCAAGCCATCCTTGATCGAGGTCACGAACAAACGCTCGGCGCCATCGGAGGCCACGCCCCAGGGCACGAAACCGAAGCCGGCAAAGCTGCCGACCTCCTGGCGTTGGATGGGGTCGACGATGCTGAGCCGTCCGGACACTTCACTTGTCGTGTCGCCGGTGCTGACGATGTAAATCAGCCCGTCCCCACCGAGCGTGGCCGACCGCGCGTTGCCTGGGGTGGGCAGCGGAATCGAATCCCGCCCGGCGGCCCGCGCGTTGGTTTGCGGATCGACTACCGTGATCCAGCTTTCCCCCAATGAGCAAGTGCCTTCGGGACACGGCTCCACGTTGGCGTTGACGACGAACAGCCGCCCGCGAGTCAGTACCAGATCGCGCGGGTACTGCCCGACAGCCACGCTTGCCGTATCACCGGTCAGGAGGTTGAGCCGGGTGACCGTATTGGTTCCGGCATTGGCAACGTAGGCGACCTGTTCACTGAGCAACACGACGGCTGAGGGCTTGGACCCCGCCGGAAAGGCGTACCAGTTCCGGACCTCCTCCAGGCGAAGATCGAACACCGCGAGCGAGTCGTTGCTCTGACTCGAAACGATGGCCACCCGACCCACTGCCGAGATGTCGGAAGCACCGCCGCGAAGCCCGGGTGCCAGGATCTTCCGCGACGGACGCCCGACTTCGGTCGGGATCAGCGACAGCGAATTCTCGCCGGCGTTGACGACGAGGAGTCGCTCTTCGGGCGGTGGCAGTGGTTCGGTGGTCGCGGCGCAACTCGCCAGACCACTGACCAACAGAAGCGGCAGGACACGATCGAGCACAGCCATTCAGGTAACGATACCGGGAGCAACGGGCCCGGGGCAAATGGCGCCCGGTCAAACCCCGTCGGGCCGGCGCCTCGGCACGATCTGGGGCACCCCATCCTCGTCACGAATGGCGACCGGCCAGGCAAAGACGCGTTCGACCAGGCCGGCTTCGAGCACCTGGGCCGGTGGCCCGCTCGCAACCGCCCGACCCTCGTTCATCAGCACCATCGCATCGGCGAACCGTGCCGCCAGGTTGAGATGGTGGGTCACGACGAGGCTGGCGATTCCACCGTCGGTGAGCCGGCGAAGCAACTCGAAGATCTCCATCTCGTGGCCGAGATCGAGCGATGCAGTGGGCTCGTCGAGCAGCAGAATGGCGGGCTCCTGCGCCAAGGCGCGCGCAATCCGAACTCGCTGCCACTCGCCCCCAGACAGGGTATCGATCCGACGCCCGGTCAGTCCGGCGACGTCGGCCCGCGCCATCGCGTCAGCAATGGCAGCCCGATCGCGCGCGCCGAGCGGCTCCAGGGCACCGAGCCAGGCGTAGCGGCCAAACCCGACCAGCTCTTCGACTCGCCAGGAAAAGGGGTAATCCTCACGCTGCGCGACGGCGGCAATCCGCCGGGCACGATCCCTGGCGCTCCAGGCCTCGATCGGGCGGCCATCCAGTTCGACCCGCCCAGCGTCGGGTCGGAGCGAGCCCAGGAGCGCTCGCAGCAGGCTGGTCTTGCCGCTGCCGTTGGGGCCGACCACCGCAACCAGCCGTCCGGGCTCGACGGCCAGGGTGACGCCGTGCACCGCCGGGTGCGCAGCACCCGGATAACGGATGGTGACGTCGTGCGCGGCAAGCATCAGGTCAGTGACCGCCGCACCAAGGCGGCAAAGAGTGGTACACCGATCAGGGCCGTGATGGCGCCGATCGGCAGTTCCGCTGGACGGAGAACGGTGCGAGCAACGGCATCCGCAAGAATCAGCAGGCCGCCGCTGGCCACGAAGACGGCCGGCAGCAGGGCGCCATGTCGCGGTCCGACCCAGCCGCGCATTGCGTGGGGCGCCAGCAGACCGACGAAGCCGATCATGCCGCTGACCGCCACGCTGGCCGCCGTCAGGAGGGCCGTCGCGAGGAACACCGTTCGCTTGGTGAGCTCGGTGCGAAGGCCGAGCGCGTGAGCCGGCTCGTCACCGAGGGAGAGGAGATCGAGCGACCTCGAAGCTCCGAAGAGATAGACCAGCGGGAGCAGCGCATAGACCGTAAACGCCCCGACGGCCGGCCAGCTGGCCGCCGCAAAGCCGCCGAGCAACCAGAGAAACGCGTTGCGAAGCTGCGCAGCCTCCGAGAGGGCCAGCAGCGCCGACGTGAGCGCTCCGCAGAGCGCGGCAATCACCACGCCCACCAGCACCAGAACGCGTGGCTCGAGTCGGGTCCCCTGCACCACCGCCACACCGTACACAGCGGCGGACGCTGCCAACGCGCCGAGAAAAGCCGCGGTCGGCACGGCAAAGAGCCCCGCAAATCCGAGCGCGATGGCCGCGACGGCGCCGAGCCCGGCCCCACCGGAGATGCCCAGCAGATACGGTTCCGCCAGCGGATTCCGCACCAGCGCCTGCAGCGCCGCCCCGGATACCCCGAGCGCTCCGCCGACCGCAAAGGCAAGGAGGATGCGCGGCATCCGCAGTTGCCAGACGATGGTTCCGGCCGGTCCGTCGGGGTTGAACACCCCGTCGACCACTTGCGACAGCGGCAGCGGCACCGCACCGATGGCCAGCGCCACCAGCACCGCCGCCACGGTCGCTAGACAGAGCAGCAGGAACTTCATCGACCGGCGGTCTCGAGCGCGCTGCGCAACTGTCGGACCGCCTGCCCGATCCGCGGACTCGGCCGGCTGAACATCGACCCCGAAACCCGCAGCAGGCGTCGTTCCCGAACCGCGGGTACGACCTGCCATTCCGGCTTGCCCAGGAATGCAGGCTCGCTGTCACCGACGACGAGGATCCAATCCGGATCGCGATCGACGACTGATTCGATCGAGACGACAAACGAGGGACGATCGCTGTCGCCGTACAGGTTGACCGCGCCGGCACGGTGGAGAATTTCGTTGAGGAAGCTCCCCGCCCCGATCACGATGGGCGGGTCGCTCCAGCTGACGATCAGCACGGTCGGTGGCTTAGCGCGCACGGCGGAGGCGGCCTCGAGATCCGCGCGGGTCTGCTCGACCAGGCTGTCACCGGCTGCCGACCGACCGAGCGCGGCGGCGAGCAGCCGGGCATCGCGTTCGAAGTCACTGAGCTGATCGATGGCGATTTCCAGCACAGGAATGCCCAGCCCGCGCAGTCTGGTCACGGCGGAGACGTTGCCGGGGGAACGGTAGGCCAGCACGAGGTCGGGGCGCTGGCCGACCACCGCTTCGACGTTCGGCATGATTCCATCGCCGACCGACGGCACCTCGAGAGCTTCCGCGGGGTAATCACACCAGCGGGTTCTTCCCACCAGTGTGCTGCCGGCGCCGAGCGCGTAGACCAACTCCGTGGCGGCGGGAACCAGAGAGACCACGCGGCTGGCCGGTGCGGCCAGCGTCGTGGTGTGCCCACTATCATCGGTGAGGGTGATGGCAGGTACCGCGTCGCGGCTCGGCGCGCACCCGACCAGCCACGCAGCCAGCAGCGCGGCCTGCAGGGATCGAACCCGGCGATCAGGTTCGCCGAGGACGCGACGCGAGGGCCGCACGAAGCTGCTCCGCCAGGGCACCCCGGTCGCGCTCGAGTTGCGAGCGCAACTCCGGCAACGTTCCCGGCTCTTCCAGAGTTCGATCGAGCGCCGCGATCCGGTCGGCGAGCTCGACCGACGAAGGCGTCGAACGCCGGGTCTCTGGGCGCTGCCGCCTCAGCACGACCCAGCTGAGCAGCAGCAGGCCCAAAGCGGTGCCCGCGACGGCCACGGGCAGCACCGCTATACCAAACGAGGTTCTGGGAAACACCAATGCGAGGCCAACCTCGCCACCTGGCGCAACAAAGCGACGGAAGGAGCGGCCCTCGAACATCTGGGGCGGTCCCTGGATCCAACGCCCACCTTCGACTCGGACCGTTTCCTCTTCGACGAAGACGTCGACCGAGTCGATCCCGACCGTCGCCAGCTCGAGGCGTCGCTGCCCGGCCGGCACTTCATACTGGAGCAGCAGCTCCTTTTCACCAGGCGACAGCGGCGCAAAGACGAACACGCTGTCGTCGCGGAACTCGACGGCGTCGGGCGAGAGCTGCGACAGCGCCCCGCCGCCCACCTGCTGGTTCCGCACGCCGGCGGGCAACGGCGCCGCCCAGGTCGGCGCCAGCGAATCGGCTCCGACCCGGGTTGTGACGCCCCGATTATCGATGACCAGCCAGTCGACCACCGTACGCGCACCGATCGCGTCAGCCGCACCCACGACCAGGGTGCGGCTGCGCGCGGAGATGGTCGTGGTCGAGGCCGTGTCGAACACGAAGAGCTGCACCATCGTGTCCGGCCGTGCGGGATTGGTCGCGAGCGGCGTGGAGAAGTACTCGATTCCGGCGTAGCGGACGCTCACCAGGTAGTTGGCCGTGGAATCGGCCGGGAACCGGAAGGCAAAACGACCACGCCGATCGGTCTGCACGGTGTCGAGCGGCCCCTGAGTGGCGCGGCCGACCTGATGCAGCACCACGCGCACCCCGCCGACCGGCGTCGTGTCAGCCAGCTGCGGACGAATGACCGTGCCCTCGGCGCGAGTCGGTCGCTGGGCAGCGAGGGGCAGCGCCCCCACCGCCAGCAGTGCGAGGGCCCAGCGGACGGTCATGGCTGGAACCGTCCCAGATCTTCCGGGTCGAGCTTCGAGAGAAACCGCTTGAGCGCCTCGGCGCCTGCCGTGGGGTCGTCGGCGGCCGGGCCGGACGGGCCGCCATCGCCCTCGTCCCGCAGCAGATCCTCACTGACGAAAATCGGCGCGTCGAAGCGAAGCGCCAGCGCAATGCTGTCCGAGGGTCGGGCATCGATCACGAACAAGTGATCGCCACGTGCCACCAGCAGCTCGGCGTAGTAGGTGTTGTCACGGAGGGCCGTTACCGAGACCCGGCGCAACTCGCCACCGAGCCCCCGCAACAATTGTTTGAGCAAGTCGTGCGTCATCGGGCGGGACGGATGCTCGCCCCGGAGTTCCACGGCAATGGCGTTGGCTTCCGAGGCACCGATCCAGATCTGAAGACTGCGGCTGCCGCCAACCTCATGCAGCACCACCACCGGGGTGTTGGTGCTCCGCTCGACGCCAAGATGGGCCACCGTCATCCGAACCATGCCGGAAGGGTGGCCTACCTCTTGGCAGCGGTCAAGAGATCCCGGACTTTGCTCGTCTCTTCCCAGGGAAACAGGGTGACTTGCTTGCCGCCGACCTTGGCCGACACAGGCCGGCGGCCGAAATGACCGTAGGCCGCCGTGGGGCGGTAAATCGGCCGGCGGAGCTTGAGCGCCGCGGTAATCCCGGCCGGCGTCAGGTCGAACACCTCGCTGACGATCCGCTCGAGCCTGGCATCGGGCAGCTCGCCGGTGCCGAAGGTGTTGACCATGACCGAAACCGGCTGCGCCACCCCGATGGCGTAGGCCACCTGCACTTCACAACGCGCCGCCAGCTTGGCTTCGACGATGTTCTTCGCCACCCAGCGCACCGCATAGGCGGCCGAACGGTCGACCTTCGAGGGATCCTTGCCGCTGAAAGCCCCGCCCCCGTGGCGGGCCATGCCGCCGTAGGTATCGACGATGATCTTCCGACCAGTCAAACCGGCATCACCGTGCGGTCCGCCGATCACGAAACGACCCGTCGGATTGATCAGGAACTTGATGCCCCGCGACTCGAAGCCGGCCTTCTCCAGCACCGGACGAATCACTTCACTGATCACGGTGTCGCGAATGGTGTTGTGGGAAAGCTGACGGTTGCCCACCCGCTCGGCGTGCTGGGTCGAGACGACCACGGTTTTGACCGCGACCGGACGATCGCCCTCGTACTCGACCGACACTTGGCTCTTGCCGTCGGGCCGGAGCCAGTCGATCTGCTCCAGGCCATGGAGGCCTTTGCGCACGGCAGCCAGCCGCTCCGCAATGCGGTGCGACAGAATGATCGGCAGTGGCATCCGCTCGCGAGTTTCGCGAGTGGCATAGCCGAACATCATGCCCTGGTCGCCCGCGCCCTGCTCCCGATCCTTCTTGACGTCGACGCCCATCGCAATGTCGGGCGACTGCCGATCGATCGACGACAACACGGCGCAGGTGCGGCTGTCGAAGCCGAACGAGGCGTCGGTGTAGCCGATCGAAGCGATGGTATCGCGAACGATGTCGGGAATGTGAACGTAGGTCGTCGTCGAAATCTCGCCGGCCACAACGGCCATCCCGGTCGTGACCAGCGTCTCACACGCCACCCGCGCAACCGGATCCTTGACGAGGATGGCATCCAGGACGGCGTCGGAAATCTGATCGGCCACCTTGTCGGGATGGCCTTCGGTGACCGATTCGGAAGTGAAGACGTGGCGCGGCGCGCGAGCCATGGGCATCGATCCGGGAAAAGTGATAAAAAAATGAGGCTGCAAACTCGGGCGGAAACCTAGTCGCCCCGCGACCGGGCGGCAACCGAATCAGGGGGCTAGAAGTCGTTGGTCGACATAGCCTTGCACGGCTTGTTGCAGGATGCGCGTGATGCTCGCGACATCGGGGGCAAGGAGGGCCTGGCGTGCTGCCTCCTGACTGACCGACGCGGGGACGTTGCGAACCATCCATTTGACCAGCGGCAGGGTTGGCGGCGCCACGCTCAGGATGGTAAACCCCATACCGACCAGCAGAACCGCGCTGAGCGGATCCGAGGCCATTTCGCCGCAGATGCTGACCGGAATGGAGGCGTTCTGGGCCGCGACGCGCACGGCCTCGAGCTGGCGCAGCACGGCCGGATCGAGCGGGGTGAAACGAGACGCCAGGTGCGCACTTCCGCGATCGACCGCCAGGGTATACTGGGTCAGGTCGTTGGTGCCGACACTGAAGAACTGCGACACGGCCGCCAGCCGGTCGGCAATCACGACCGCGGCGGGGGTCTCGATCATGACACCGAGTTCGAGCGAGTCCGAGGCACGAACACCGGTCGACGCCAGCTGCGCCGCCTCCTGGTGTACCAGGTCGCGCGTGGCCAAGACCTCGTCGACCCGAGTTACCAGGGGCAGCATGACCTTGACCTGCCGCTCCGCCGCAATCCGCAGCAACGCGCGCAGCTGGGGCCGAAAGATCTCCGGCCGATCGAGACAGACCCGGATCGAGCGCCAACCCAGGAACGGATTCGCCTCGGCGTGAGTCTCGAAGGCAGCCGGGAACTTGTCGCCGCCGAGGTCGTAGGTGCGAATCACCACCGGGTGATTCGGAAAGGCAGCACAGACTCGGCGAAAGTACTCGAGCTGTTCCAGCTCGGTCGGCACATGGGCCCGCCCGGCCACCAGCAACTCGGTGCGCAGCAGACCGACGCCCTGGGCGCCGTGCCGGACTGCCACGTCGATTTCCTCCGGCAGGTCGACGTTGCCCATCAAGGTGACCTCGACCCCATCCGGCGTGACGGCCGGCTGGCTCGCGGCGCCTTCGAGCGCCAGGCCGAGCTTGAGGCGCCGGTTGGCCCGCGCCCGCGCGAACTCGAGCTCATCGGGCGTCGGATCGATCACCACGGTACCGGTGTAACCGTCGATCAGGACCATGGTATCGGCCTGAATCCGGGCCAGCGCCCCTGAGGCGCCCATCACGGCCGGGATACCGAGCGAATGCGCCAGGATCGCCGCGTGAGACGTCCGGGTTCCCTCTTCGCTGACGAGACCCAGCAACTGGTCACGATCGAGCTGGACCGTGAGTCCGGGTGACAGTTCTCGGGCCACGATAATGACATGCTCCTGCCTGCGCACCGCGGCGAGTTCGTCGTCGGGACGCCCCATCAAATGTCGCAGCGTATGGATCTGAACCGCGGTCAGGTCGGTCAGGCGTTCGCGCATCCGCAGATTGGCGGCTTCCGCAAAGGCCACGCGCAGTTCGAGTGCCTTGAACTCATAGGCTGTCTCCGCGCTCAGCTTGTTCTTGCGAATCAAATGCTCGACGGACGCCAGAAAATCCGGATCCTGGGCCATCAGGATCTGAGCCTCGAATATCTGAGACTCTTCGAGTCCGGCGGAATGCAGCACCCGCTCGCGGAGATGGTCGAGGTGCTGGACCACGGCCTCGACTGCCAGGCGGAGACGTTCGACTTCCTGATCGACCTCCTCGGGTGTGACCGAACGATCAGGCACATCCGGGAACCTGCGCTCAAGCACCGCCGCCGGCCCATAGGCGATTCCGGGCGACACGCCGACCGCGCGCAGAGTCCGTGCTTCGCTCATTCGCCGAACCCGGAGGCAATCAGCGCCACCAGCGCGTCCATCGCGGCCGACTCATCGACGCCGTCGGTGCGGATCACCAGGGCGCTGCCCTGCTCCGCCGCAAGCATCATCACGCCCATGATGCTCTTGCCGTTAGTGGCCTGCCCGTCTTTCTCGAGCTCGATGCTGCAGGCAAAGCCGGCGGCCAGCTTGACCAGCTGCGCAGCCGGACGGGCGTGCAGGCCAAGCGGATTGACGATCGTCGCGGTGCGTTCGGTCACAGAACACTCCAGTACCAGAGAAGGACGACAGCCATCGTTGCCAGGGTAATCTGTCGGGCGCTCGGCACCCGAACCCGGACCAGCGCTGCAACCGTGCCCCCGACCGCGCCGACGCTCGCCGCCGCCACGCCGGGCCCTGCGGTCTCGGGCACCAACAGCCAGCGGATCACCAATGGCACCGCCAGAGCCACCATGAAGCCCGCCGCCAGCCCCACCTGCCCTACCCGCTCAGCCAGCCGGGACCGTTTGAGAGCGGCCGCGACGTCCACGCCGGCACCGTAGCCGAGCTTGACGCCCCAATAGGTGACATAAAGGCGCAGCAGCGCGTAGCCCAAGACACCGATCACCACCGCACCGGCCCCGAAGGCCATCACGGCCAGCAACAGCACGGCCATGGCGGCCGGCACCACCCCGATCCAGAAGAGTTGGTCGCCCAGCGCGCCGAGCGGACCAGCCAGCGCGGTCTTGAGCCGCTGCACGGTGGTCCCCGGCTTGCCGTCGAGCTCGGCGCGGGCGGCGGCACCGACGGCAATGCCCGCCAGGTACGGATGCGCGTTGAAGAGCTCGGTCGAACGAGACACCGCCGCGGCGTGACGCTCGGGATCGGCGCGCAACTCGTCCAGCAGCGGCAGACTGGCGTAACCGGTGCCCACGCCCTGCATCCGCTCGTAGGTCCATGAGCTCTGCAGAATCAGGAGCCGCGCAACCACCCGTCCAAGCGGCTTCACAGCAGGCTCGCTCCGAGCACGCCGACCGCCGTGCCGGCCGCGACCCAGCGCCAGCGGGGTCCGGAGCGCGCGCTGGCCACCGCGCCGTGCGCCACCGACCAGGCGCCGCCGGCGAGGGCCACCGTGGTGAGCGCCATGCCAAGCGCAGCGGGCGGCGACCAGCGGGTTGCGGCCACCAGCGCGCCGATCCCCACTGCGATTGCACCGACCAGAGCACTCCGGCCGACATCATAGCCCAGGCAGGTCCAATGTACCCGCGCCACCGCTGCGGCATCGCCGCGACCGAGCCGGTCGCTGAATCGCTGCACCGTTACCGCGGAAAGCCGTCGCGTCATCGGCAGGGTCGTTCCCGCGGCAATGCCGAGTACGATGCCAGCTCCGGCCGCCACGCCAAGCACCACGGGCCAGTCGTGGCCCGCCGCAATCAGCGTGGCCGCGACGGTTGCCGCGCCGAAATCGGGATAGCGGGAGCTACCCACCGGCACCACATCCAGCGCAAACAACTCGAGCAGGGCCCCGACTCGGAGTCCTGCCTCGACGTCGCCTGCCAGCGCCCCGGCCGCCGCCCCGACGATGAGCGGGCGCGACAGCAGTGTCTGCAGCACGCTCACGAGATCGAGCCCCGCCAGCGTGGCCCAGAGCCAGAGCAGCACCAGCGTCACGCGCGAAGGTCTCCGACATCGACCGGGGGCGAGGTCGGCAGATCCTGCGCCGACACCGCCACGCCCGACGCCGCGATGGCTTTGAGGTCCGCCAGCTCGGCATCGGTGAGATAAATGAAGCGGAGGTACTCACGACGTCCCGGCCCGGCGTGCACCCCGCCGACGTTGACGGCCCGAATCCCATCGAAGCCGCGCACCAGATCGGCCATGGCTGCCACGGTTCCGGTCAGCACCAGGACGCGCTCCGGGCCGGTGGCCAATGCCGTCAACCGCAGCGGCGCCTCGTCAGGCGCGAGAAACTCGACGGCGATGCCCTCGGGCACGGCCATGCGATAGAGATCCTGCTCGAAGTCACTCGCCGCGACCTCGGCGTCGACCAGCACGATCCGGCCGATCTCGTAGGGCCTGCCCCACCCGATCACGACCTGGCCGTGGACCAGCCGGTCGTCGATCCGCGCCACGACAATGCCCACCTAGCGGACTCCGACGGCACGGGAGCCGCTCTCGACGATCCGACGCACCGCTTCGTCGAGCGGAAGATCGCGCCGAAAGACGAACTCGACCAGCATGGCCAGATTGACGCCGGTAATAACCCGGACATCCTCGCGCCCGGCGAGTTCTCGACGTGCGGCGAGGAGACACGATCCGGCCGGCATATCGACGAAGAGGATGCCAGGCCCGGGCGGCAGCGCGGCGGCGACGCGCCGCTGGAGGAGCCCCTTGTCGCAACCCTCGTTCGAGATCGGTACCAGCGCGTCACGAACTCCGCTGACCGACTCCACCGCCGCCACCAGCGCCGCCGCGAGGTCGCCGTGGCAGACGACCGCGCCGCGCAAGAGCTCGCTCATTCGTAGTCCTCTTGGAGATACTCCCGCAAGCCGCGTTGCTCTTTCATCCGCTTGATCAGGCGATCATTGAATGCCGTGGCCGAATCGACTCCGGTCAGTCGCAATAGATGCGTCATCGCGACGACCTCCGAAATGACCGTGAGATTCTTACCGGGATTGAGCGGCACCACGACCTTGGGCACCTTGATGCCCAGCACCGTCGTCTCGAGCCGCGAGAGTCCGGTACGATCGACTTCGCCGGCGGTGTTCCAGTCTTCGAGGTGAACGATCACCTCGATCCGCTTCTGCTGTCGCACCGCCCGGATCCCGAACAGCGCGGGAATGTCGATCAGGCCGACTCCGCGTATCTCCATGTGATGCGCCGCAAGGTCGTGGCCCCGCCCGATCAGCACATCGGCGCCGCGCAAGGTTGCAATCACGACGTCATCAGCCACCAGCCGGTGGCCGCGCTCGACCAGGTCGAGGACGCACTCGCTCTTGCCGATGCCGCTCCGGCCGGTAAAGAGGAGACCGACGCCGTAGACGTCGGCCAGCGAGCCATGCAACGTGGTGGTCGGGGCAAACGCCGCCTCGATGATCGGTTTGGCCGCTCGGTAGAACTCGGCCGTCTTGAGCGCGGTTCGAAGCACCGCAATGCCCCGGTCGCGCGCTGCGGTGATCATCGGCTCGGGCGGGCTTTGCCCCTTGGTGATGAAGACCCCGGGCAGGTCGTAACTGAAGAACTTGGTCAGGACCTCGCGCCGAAAGTCGTCGGGCAGCGAGGAGAGATAGCTGATTTCCGTCTCACCCAGGACATGGAGCCGTTCGGGTACGAATCGACCCGTGTACCCGGCCAGCACCAGTCCCGGGCTCGAGATGTCGGCTTCCTGGAGCGTCCGGTCGAGCCCAACCTCCCCCGTCAGCGATTCGAGCTGCAGCGGATTGCCGTGACGAACCAGAAGCTCCCGAAGCCGCAGGCTCACTGACGGATACTCGCCACCCGACGATCGCGTCGGGCCTGCGTGGTCGACCGTTCGAGCTGTCGACGAACCTTGTCCTCCGCTCGATCGAGCGCGGTCCGGTGATCCGGACCTACCGCACTGCCGACCAGCACCTGACCACGCCGGACATGCAATCGGACTTCAGCCTGATGGCCCTCGGGAACGAGGTCGAAGACTACCTGGCTCTCCAGCGTATGTGGTGAGAAATGCTCGAGGCGATCCATAATGGAGATGGCTCGCTCACGAAGCAGATCCGTGATTTCACAGTGGCGGGCAGTGACGGTCGTCATCATGTGGCTTCTCCTCGGGTTACCCGATTGATGATTTCCTGCAGGTGCCGTTCGGTTCGAGCCGCCGCGTCGTCCCAGGTCCAGCGCTCCGCGTGCTGTCGAGCTGCGGCGCCCAGGCGGGCCACCGTGGCAGGCTCAGACACCAACGCCAGCATTTGCCGGGCCAGGGCGACCGGGTCGCCGTGTGGCACCAGAAGGCCAGTCTCGCCTGCCCGCACGGAATCCCGCAGGCCGGGACTGTCCGAAGCAATGGAGGGGGTTCCAGATGCCGCCGCCTCCATTACGGTGATGCCCCATCCCTCCTTGGGTGAAGGAAACAGATTGGCCCAGGTCGTGCGCAGGAGCCTGAGCTTGACCGCGTCATCGACGAACCCGTGAAATCGGACCGATTTCCCGAGGCCGAGTGTGGCGACCAGCGCCTCCAGACGGGGGCGGTCGTCGCCGGAGCCGGCAATGTCCAGCCGAACCTCCGGGCGGTCGCGATGCACCAGCTCCAAGGCCCGAATGGCCAGGTCGACGCCCTTGTACCGCTTCAACCGCCCTACATATAAGAAGGAGGGAGGGTCGGACCGGTCAAGGGCCGGGTCCGGCGCAAAGGCAACCGGGTCAATGCCCGGGTGAATGACCGTAATCCGGTCACTCGGAATGCCCCGGGCGACCAGGTCGTCCCGGGTGCTCTCACTGATAACATGAAACCAGGATCGGCGATACGCGATCGGCATCAGCCGCTCAGCCAGGACCACCGCCGTGGCCATGGGCCACGAGGCCTCGTGGTACGCCGTGGTACCGAAGAGGTGGGGCACGAGGACGCAGGACGGCACATCAACGCCAGCTGCGCAGTAGAGCGGCAGCTTGTTGACGTCCTCGACCAGCACGTCGTACGAGCCGCTCCGCAGCGCCCGCCGCACCGCCCGACGTCCGCGGAGCGCAAAGCTGTGCCGGCCCCCATGACGCTCGATCGTGATGCCATCGCGAACCGCGGTCGGCGGGGCGCCGGGCCAGCCGGCGCAGACGAGATGAACCTGATGTCCGCGGGCAACCAGGCGGCTGAAGAGTTCGAACAGGTGGATCTCAGCGCCACCGGCGTGCGGATTGTCGAGGTCCTGCCAGTTGAACAGCAGGATCCTCACAAGAGGCCGAGGCTCCGGGCTACGCGGTCGAGCACGCCATTGACAAACGGCGGCGACTGGGGCGTTCCGAACCGGTGGGCCACCCAGAGCGCCTCATCGATGGCCACGCGGGGCGGCACCTGGCCGCTGCGCAACTCGTAGGCGCCGATCCGGAGGATGTTGCGGTCGATCGCGGCGAGCCGCTCGATCCGCCAGTTGTCGGTGGCGTCCTGGAGCAGCGCATCGAGTTCCTTCCGCGCGTCCCAGACCTCCTGCGCCAAACGCTCCGCCAAGTCCAGCACAGTGGGCTCGGGGCCGGTCAGCTTGGCCAGCCCGGGCACCACACTCGCCAGCGGGCGATCCAGCGTCTCGGCGGCATAGAGGAGCTGCAGTGCGCGGGCCCGACCGCGGGTTTCGGTCCGGAGCCTCACGATGCCCTCACCTGGCGGATCACGTCGGCCGCCCGAATCGCGGCCTCGGCCGCTTCGTATCCCTTGTTGCCTGCGGAGCCGCCGGCGCGCTCGAGTGCCTGCGCCATGGTGTCGACCGTGAGCAGGCCGAAGCCCACCGGCAAGGCCCGCGCCGTCGACACCGTGCCAAGCGCGCGCGACGTTTCGCCCGCCACGAACTCGAAGTGCGGGGTTTCACCCCGAATCACGACCCCGATCGCGACGAGCGCGGTGTACCGACCCTGCTCGGCCAGCGCCGCGGTGACGCTGCCCAGTTCGAAGGCGCCGCTGACCCAGACGACATCGACAGCCGAATCGGGTACGCCCGCGTCGCGGCAGCAGGCCAACGCTCCTTCGAGCAGTTTGGTGGTAATCCGCTCATGATAGCTGCTCACCACGATACCGATCCGGCCCGTCGCGCGGAGCTGACTGCGTAACTCGTTCATCGCTGCCTCAGTGACCGATCAGATGACCGAGCTTGTCGCGCTTGGTCGCGAGATACGCGCGGTTGTCGTCGGTGGCGGGCAGGATCAGCGGTACCCGTTCTACGATCGACAGGCCGTAGGCATCGACACCGACGACTTTGCGCGGATTATTGGTCATCAGTCGAATGGTCGTGAGGCCGAGGTCGCGCAGGATCTGCGCACCAATGCCGTAGTTGCGCAGATCAGGCGCAAAGCCGAGGTCCTGGTTGGCCTGGACCGTATCGGCGCCGCTGTCCTGCAGCTCGTAGGCACGCAGCTTGTTGAGCAGGCCGATGCCGCGACCTTCCTGGTCGAGGTAGACGATCACACCCCGCCCCGCCTCGGCCACTTGGCGCATCGCGGCATCGAGCTGCTCGCCGCAGTCGCAGCGCAGCGAGTGGAACACGTCCCCGGTCAGGCACTTGGAGTGCATCCGCACGAGCAGGTCGGGCTGCCCCTCCGCGTCACCATAGACCAGGGCGACATGCTCGGCTGCATCGACATCATTTCGATAGCCGACGATCCGGAAGACCCCGTGCGGCGTCGGCAGGCGCGCCTCCGCAATCCGGTGCACCAGCCGCTCCTGGGTCAACCGGTACGCCACCAGCTGCGCCACCGTCACGAAGGTCAGCCCGTGCCGTTCGGCAAACTCGAAGAGCTCGGTCCGGCGAGCCATGGTGCCGTCGGGATTGAGGATTTCGCAGATCACGCCCGCGGGCGCGAGCCCTGCCAGGCGCGCAAGATCGACCCCTGCCTCGGTCTGACCGACCCGCTGCAGCACACCGCCGGGCCGAGCCCGAAGCGGAAAAATGTGGCCCGGGCGGCGCAGATCGTTCGGCTGGGTTTCCGGACGAATGGCCACCTGGATGGTGCGCGCGCGGTCGGCGGCCGAGATCCCGGTGGTGACCCCGAAGCGCCGCTCGGCATCGATACTGACGGTAAAGGCCGTACCCATCGATTCCGAGTTTTCCAGCGTCATCTGTGGCAGCCCGAGCTGATCGCATCGCTCAGGCGTCAGCGTGAGACAAATCAGCCCACGCCCGTGAATCGTCATGAAGTTGATCAGGTCGGGCGTCACCAGTTCGGCCGCCGCAACGAGATCGCCTTCGTTTTCCCGATCCTCGTCGTCCGCCACGATGATGCACTTGCCGTTGCGGAGGTCACTGATCGCCTGCTCGATCGTTCCAAAACCCATATTGCCTGCACCGCCGCTAGCCGCGGCGACTCCCGACCAGATGTTTGACGTACTTCCCGATCACGTCGCCCTCGACGTGAACCCGACTGCCCCGCACCAGCTCCCCGAGCGTGGTCACCGCCAGGGTGTGGGGAATCAGCGAGATCTGAATAGTACCGACTTTGGGGATCGCATTCACGGTAAGACTGACCCCCGCCACGGTGATCGACCCGAGCGGAATCGACACCGCCGCCACCGCCCGGGGCACCTTGAGGTCGACCAGCCAGGCGTCGCCGGCGCGGCGGGTCCCTGTCACGGTCGCAATCCCGTCGACGTGGCCCTGGACGAGATGGCCGCCCAGCCGGTCGCCGACCCGGGCCGCTCGCTCCAGGTTGACCCGGCTCCCCGGCACCAGCTCGCCGAGCAGGGTCCGCTCCAGGGTCGTCGCAATCGCGTGGACCCGAAAGCCGCCGCGAACCCGGCGCTCGACCGTTAGGCAGGCCCCGTCGACCGCAATGCTTTCCCCGATGGCGAGCCCGCGGTAGGGCGCCCGAATCACCAGATCGAGACCACCACTACGGGTCGCCTTGGCACTCTCGATCCGACCGATTGCGGTAATGAGGCCGGTGAACATGATCAGGCGCGATCGAACATGAGGAGCGTATCCTGGCCGAGCGCCTGCCGTTCGACCACGGTCCACCGCTCGGCCTGCAGCAGCGAGGGCACGTCGAAACCGCGCACCGCTTTGACCCCGTGATCGCCGAGCCAGACCGGACTGACGATCCAGGCAAACCGATCGACCAGCCCCGCCGCGAGCAGGCTCCCGCTCAGTCGCCCGCCGCCCTCGATCAGAATCGAGCCGATGCCGAGCTGTTTGAGCTCCGAAAAGCCTTCGGTCAGGTCGCTGGTGAGAATGATATCGACGCCCCGTTCCGTCAGCGCATGCCGCTCGTTAGGCACCAGCCCGTCGCCGATCAGCACGGTATGCCGCACCGCGGCCGTCCGCACCAGCGCCGAGTCGAGCGAGAGGCGGCGGCGACCAAGAAAGACCACGCGGGCCGGCGCCGAACGCGGTTCGAGCGCACCGCGCACCGTGAGCGACGGATCGTCGACTTGGGCCGTTCGGCCGCCAACACCGATGGCGGCGAAGCCGGCCCGAAACCAGTGAACCCAGTCGCGCGCCTCCTCGCCCGAAATCCAGCGCGACACGCCGGAGCTGTCCGCAATGCAGTGATCGAGCGAGGTGGCCAGCTTGACCGTCACGAAGGGGCGATCGCCCCCGCTGGTTGCCGCCAGGTATGCCGCGTTGAGGCGATCAGCCGCCTCCCGCCCCGGCCCGCTGACGACCTCGATACCGGCCGACTCCAGCCGGGCGCGCCCGCCCGCAGCCACCGGGTTCGGGTCGAGACTGGCAATCACGACCCGCCGGATGCCTGCCGCAATGATGGCCTCGGCACAGGGCGGCTGCTTGCCGGCATGGGCACAGGGCTCGAGGGTGACAACCAGCGTGGCACCCCGGGCACGGGGACCCGCCGCAGCCAGTGCAACCGTCTCGGCGTGAGGCCCCCCATACTCGGCGTGGTACCCCTCGCCGACGATGCTATCGCCGGCGAGGACGACCGCCCCGACCATAGGATTGGGATGGACGCGGCCCCAGCCCCGTCGGGCCAGCTCGAGGGCGCGGTCCATGGCGTGTACTTCGATCACGCCTACAGTTTAAACCCGAGCCCCGCCCCGCCGAAGAACCGGCCCGACTTGGTGTCGCTGGCCGCGAAAATCGTGGTCTGCCCGTCGCCCTTGCCGACCTGGAAACCGCCCTCCAGGGTCAGTCGGGCCACCGAGCCCAGACGCACCGCAAAATTGGTGGCGGTCACGATCCGCATGGTCGACACGGTCGAATCGGCCCGGGCGGAGGCCAGGCCAGTTGCGGGGTCGCGGAAGACGACCGAATAGCTGCCCTTGATCAGATCCGCCCCGCCGCCCGCCGTGAACTCGAAGGCGCCAAACTGGTGGCCCAGCATCAGCCGGGTCGTGATCGCGGAAACGGCAAGCGTATAGGCGTAATCGCTGCCGGTGTTGAGGTTGCCGACGGAGAACTTGGGCAGGTCACTTCGGCCGACGTTGAGGCTCACGGTCGGCATGGCCGCGGTCGGCACGAACGCGAGTCGGAGGCCGTACCCGAACCCAAGATTCATCCCGGCCACTCGGCGCGCATCCGGCGTGAAGCGGAAATAGTCGCCCGGGTTGTCGGGCATCGCGGTTACCGAGGCCAGGAAATCGGCCGATGCGGCACCGACCGGCAGCGCTTTCGCAAAGAGACCGAGTCGGAGATCGAGCCGGGGCGTTACGAACGAAGCGCGCCGGAGCGCCGGGACGGTGTCCGTACTGCCGTTGTAGACGGTCGAGGGCACCACGGCACGGAGGCCGTTGACCCGAAAGGTGACCCCGATATCGCCGAACCCTCGACCGCCGGCGGCGGTGCCGAGCACGGGATTGCCGCCGGTCGCAAGCAGGGCGGCAAACGGGGTGGTGGTGGTCAGGGCATCGTAGCCGGCGCGGCAGACAGCCAGGGTCGCGCCGGAGTGGGTATCACACGGATGCGGAGCTGGCGGCTCCGGATCTGTCTGGGCACTTCCCTTCGCCGCGCATACGAGCATGCCGGCGAGGCCGATCAGCGTGGCGTATCGCCTCTGCACGCAGATCCCCCTGATGAGCGAACGTCAGGTGAATCGCACTCCGCCCGTTCCGGCACGGACCTCTCCGGCGATCCACGTCTCGATGCCCACCTTGCGCGCAGCATCGCGCACCCGCTCGGCCCGGTCGGGCGGTACGGCCACGACCAGTCCGGCCCCGATGTTGAAGACCTGGCGCATCTCGTCGACCGAGACCTGACCGGCTTCCATCAGGAAAGTGAACAGCGGCGGCCACTCCCAAGAGCGGGACTCGATGACCGCATCCAGGGTGGAGGGCAATACCCGGACCAGATTACCCTCGAGCCCGCCCCCGGTAATGTGGGCAATGCCGTGGACGAGATCGAGGACCGGATAGACCGCGTGGAAGTAGCTCTGATGGACGGCCAGCAGGGCCTCGCCGACGCTGGTGCCGGTGGCGCTAAGTGCTGAATCGATAGGGAGTTTGAGCCGATCGAAGCAGATCTTGCGGGCCAGGGTGTAGCCGTTGGTATGGAGTCCGGAGGAGCGGTAGCCGATCAGCACGTCTCCGGCCGCGATGGCGTCACCGTGGAGGGCGGCAGATTCCTCCACCACCCCGACAATCGTGCCGGCCAGGTCGTAGTCGCCGGGGGCGTAGATGTCGGGCAGCGAGGCGGTTTCGCCGCCGGTCAGCGCCATGCCATGGGCTCGGCAGCCGCGCGCGACGCCTTCGACGATGTCGGCCAGCTGGACTTCGGTCAGACCGTTGGAGCCGATGTAATCCTGGAACGCGATGCCGCGGGCGCCGTGCACCAGGATGTCGTTGACGCTGTGGTTGACGATATCCTCGCCCACGGTGTCGTACCGTCCCGCCAGCTTGGCAACGAGCACCTTGGTGCCGACACTGTCGGTGCTGGTGACCAGGATCGGCTGCTTCATCCCCTCCGGGATCCGGACCATCCCGCCGAACGCGCCGACGAGCCCGCGTGAGAGCGGCGTGCGAGTGCTCTCGACCGCCCGAGCGATCCTCCGTTTGGCCGAGGCAAGCGCGTCGAGGTCGACGCCGGCAGCTGCGTATTGGGGGCCGGTCATGGCAACTCCTCCGCGGAGGGCACCTTGGTCAGTTCGACGAAGGCCTGAACCCGCTGCTGTACGGTGTCGAAGTCGACCGTGTCGAAGCCCTTGATGCCGAAGCCCTGCACGGCAAACGAGCCCATCGCCGAGCCATAGACCATGGCGCGGCGCATCTGCTCGGGCGCCGCCGAGCCTGCTCGGGCCAGGTAGCCCATGAAGCCGCCGGCAAAGGCATCGCCGGCGCCGGTGGGGTCGAAGACTTCCTCGAGCGGATAGGCCGGGACATAGAAGGTCCGGCCCGGCTCCAGCAGCAGCGCACCGAACTCACCCTGCTTGATCACGACCCGGGTCGGGCCGTGCTCGAGGATCCAGCGCCCGGCCTTGTGGATGTTCCACTCACCCGAGAGTTCGCGAGCTTCGCTGTCGTTGACGAGCAGCATGTCGACTCGCTTGAGCAGCGTCATCAATTCCGGCCGCTTGCTCTGGATCCAGTAGTTCATGGTATCGCAGGCCACCAGCTTCGGTTTGTCGAGCTGTTCCAGCACCGCGAGCTGCAGCTCGGGGTCGATGTTGCCCAGGAAGAGAAAGTCCGAGGTGCCCCACGCTGCCGGCAACTTGGGACGAAATGCGGCAAAGACACCGAGCCGAGTATCGAGCGTCTCACGACTCTGCAGATCGTAGCTGTATTTGCCCTTCCAGCGAAAGCTCTCGCCCTTGGCGCGCTCGACGCCGGTCCAGTCGATGCCCCGCGGCGCCAGCCGGTCGAGCTCGTGGACTGGATAGTCGTCGCCCACGACGCCGACCACCTTGACCTTGGACAGGAGCGAGGCCGCGACACTGAAATAGACGGCCGATCCGCCCAGCGCATCGGCGGTTTCGCCGAAGGGCGTATAGATCGAATCGAGGGCCACGCTCCCGACCACGAGCAAAGGCATGATGGTTTACATCCGTTCCGGGGCCGTGAGCCCCAAGAGTTGGAGTCCGTTGCGAAGGACGATGCGCGTGGCGCGGGCCAGGACCAGCCGGGCGCGTTCCACTTCGGGCGCTTCACCAAGCACGCGGCAGTGGTGGTACCAGCCGTGCGCAATCCCGGCGAGTTCTTCGAGGTACGCGGTAACGCGGTGTGGCTCCCGATCGGCGGCAGCCTTGGCCACCTGCTCCGGAAAGATCGTCAGGGCCTTGAGCAGCTCCTGATCCTGCGGCGCCGGCAAGCCTGCCAGGTCCGCACTACTGCCCGCTTCTTCGGGGGTCTTGCCGGCGGTCCGGAAGATGCCGCTCATCCGGGCGTGCGCCATCTGGACGTAGAAGATCGGATTCTCGTCGGTCCGCTTCTGCGCCAGGTCGATGTCGAACACGAACGGCGTATCGGCGCGCCGCATCAGGAAGAAGTAGCGCGCCGCGTCGGTGCCGACTTCGTCGAGCAGGTCGCGCAGGGTCACGAAGTTCCCTGCCCGCTTCGACATCTTCAGCTCTTCGCCGCCTTTGACCACCTTGACGAGCTGCACCATGGGCACCTCGAAGCTCGAGGCCGGATGGCCGAGTGCGACGAGCACGGCCCGCATGCGGGGGATGTAGCCGTGGTGATCCGCGCCCCAGACGTCGATGAGATACTCGAAGCCGCGCGAGAACTTGTCGACGTGGTAGGCGATGTCGGGGGTCAGATAGGTGTAGCTGCCGTCGCTCTTCTTGAGGACCCGGTCCTTGTCGTCGCCGAACGAGGTGGTGCGCATCCAGACGGCGCCATCCTGCTCGAAGATCAGGCCATGCGAGCGGAGCAGGTCGAGGGTCGCCTCGATCTTGCCCGAGTCGTAGAGTGACTGCTCGGAGGTGTGCACATCGAAGACCACGCCGAAATCGCGCAGCAGCGTGTCCTGCTCGAGTCGCTGGCTCTCGAGCGCAAACTGGCGGCAGACCGGCAGCGCCTGGGTCTCCGACAGCTCCGCAAACGCCGGCCCCTCGCGCTCCAGGAGGGCTGCTGCGGATTCGATCAGATACTCGCCGTGGTAGCCACCCTCGGGAATCGACGCCTCGCGACCGGCCGCCTGCTGGACCCGGGCCCAGAGGCTCAGGGCGACCTTGTCGATCTGGACACCCGCATCATTGATGTAGAACTCGCGCGTCACATCGTGACCGGTCCACTCGAGCAGCGCAGCGAGAGCGTCGCCCAGCGCCGCGCCTCGGCCGTGGCCGACGTGGAGCGGGCCGGTCGGGTTGGCGGAGACGAACTCGACGTTGACCCGCTTCCCCGCCCCAGCCGTCGAGCGTCCGTACGCCGCATCGGCCGCGATGATACCCGACAACTGGCTCGACAGAGCATCCTCGGCCAGCCAGAAGTTGATGAAGCCGGGGCCGGCGATCTCCGTCTTGGCAATCAAGCCGGCCGGCAGGGCCAGCTGCGCAATGACAGTCTCGGCCAGTTTGCGTGGATTGGCCTTGAGCGTCTTGGCCAGGGTCATCGCAAGATTGGTAGCGAGATCACCGTGGCCGGCATCGCGGGGCCGCTCGACCACGAAGGCCGCATCCGGAGCGCCGAGCGCCGCGGCAATGCGGGCCAGCTCAGCCCGAATGGGGTCGGTCACTCCGCCGCCTTCTTGGTGGCCTTCTTGGCCGGCTTCGCGTCGGGCTTTGCATCAGACTTGCCCGCAGCACCCTTGGAGGTGCTGTCTCCGGATCCCGCGGGGGCAGCGTCGCTCTTCTCCGCTTTCGGCGCCGCTTCACTGCCTTCGGAGCCGCCCTGGCGGGGGCCTTTGCCGTCTTTGCCGTAGTCGGTGATGTAGAAGCCGCTGCCTTTGAAGATCAGGCCGGCTCCCCCGGAGATTACGCGTTTGGCCGCAGCCCCGCATTCGGGGCACTTGGACTTGGGCTTATCGGAGATGCGCTGGAACGCTTCGAAGCGGTGCCCTTTGGCACACTGATACTCGTAGGTCGGCATGGATCCTGGTCAGAACGCGTAAACAAGTACAGTTGCTTAAGTTAGCCACCTCAACGCCACTCGCCAATCCCTTGGGGCGGGCCCTTGAGGCCGGAGCGGGATAGGGCCGAATGGCCCTCATCGTTACCTGAGCATCCACGCCGCATCTAGCGCGCCTGTCGCACGAGTGCTATCGTGCAAACGCAACACCTTACGCAGCTATCCATCCCGATCTAGACATGTTCCTACGGAGACAGTTATGCACGTCGTCGAGGAAGTCACCAGCAGGATCAGTCCAGGTGATCGTCCATGCGAACCATGCTTCCGATGCCAACGACTGTGGTCGTATCTGGATCGCTTTGCCCCAGGCGCACCGAGCAGCGCGGACTGCGCGGTAGCGATGGGCTTTGAGACCAGACATCAACTGAGCCGTTGGCTCGGAAAGCATGGTCTACCCACCTTCCGCACCCTAACCGACTGGGCTCGACTAATCGCGGCGCTCCGCCGATGGCAAGAGGACGGGTCGCCGCTGGTAAGACAGGCATGGGACAGCGGTTTGGAGCCATCCGTTTGCTATCGTTCCATACGTCGAGCGGCCGGCATGGGCTGGCATGGTGTTCGCACGGCTGGTCTCACAGTCTGGCATTACCGCTGGGACACGAGCATACGTAGCCGCGCACGGTGTATGCGTCCCGTCAAGCAAGAGCGCTGTCAATAGGCGGAATCTTCCGCTAGGCAACACACCGCGTCGTCCTCTCCGCACAAAACAACAGAACAATTCGACATCGGCGCTGAACCGATCCCGGCCACCGATCCGCTGGCTCTTGGTACGCCAGTGTCCGCAACCCACTATTGCCTAATCATCCGAGCAATCGCTCGACACACCGCCTTTTCGTCATACCCGTAAAAACGAGGCCAAATGCGAGTCCGCTTTCGCAAGGTGTCCGTCGCGACACAGAGGGGTCCCGCAAGCGGATTCCGGAACCGGGTCGGTGCTACCGCCGTCTACGTGCTGCTGGCTATACTCGGAGCCTCTGTTGGCCTGGCACCGCTCCTCCTGCGATCAGGCTCGGAACGACCGGCACACTCGGCCTTCGTCAGTGATACGGTTCTCGACTTCGGACCCGAAGTCATGGATGGGTCGCCTGGTGGAACGAACTACCTCGAAGAGTTCGAGACCTCGACGACTGAGTTCCGTCTCCATCAGCTGGTCATTCGCAATGGCACGTCTGGTGGCGCCAATCGCGCGACCAGTGTCGTCGCGGCGATCAACGGGCACCAACTCGTTCCTTCCGGCGAAGTGACATCTGGCGACTATGAAAAGGTGTTCGACTTTGCCGCTATGGGAACGGACACACTTGAAGTAACCGTTACAGGATCATCAGGCTCTTACGCTACCGTCTCCATTATATCAGGGGCCAGTCCGGATTATATCGTAGATGCGGCCTCACTGAAGATCCTGACAGACACTTTGCTGACGCTCAACGTATCGACCGTCCGCGGTATCGCTGCGCCGCCCTACCGCCTCTACATCTATAACGGGCAGTACAACTCAGAACCCGTCGATCCGGTAAACGGGCGCCTCATTCGGTGGGCAAACCGTAAGCTTACCCGAAGCGGCTACACGGTAGATTAGACTTTCCTGTCGCCCCGAGGAGGGGTTGTGCGAAAGTCGCGGTTCACGGAAGGGCAGATTCTGGCGGTGCTGCAGGAAGGCGAGGCGGGGGTCCCGGTGGCGGAGGTGCTGCGCAAGCACGGGATCAGCCGGCCCACCTACTACCAGTGGAAGGCGAAGTACGGCGGGGCCTCAGCCTCCGAGTTGCGCCGGCTGAAAGAGCTGGAGCACGAGAACGCCAAGTTGAAACGGATGTACGCCGACCTTGCGCTGGAGAATGCCGCGATCAAGGACGTGCTCAACCGAAAACTGTAGGACCGTCCGCGCGACGGGGCGTCGCCGCGATGCTGATCCACGACTACCGCCTGTCCGTTGGCCAGGCCTGTCGCATCGCCGGCTGCTCGCGGACGGTCTGGTACCGCCCCGCGCGGGATCGGGCGGCGCAGGATGCGCCGGTGATCGCGGCCCTCACGGACCTCGTGGAGACCCATCATCGCTGGGGCTTGTGGCTGTGCTTTGACCGGCTGCGCACGCTGGGCTATCCATGGAACTGGAAGCGCGTCTATCGGGTCTATTGTGCCCTGCGCTTCAATCTGCCGCGGCGCGGCAAAAAGCGGGTGCCGCCGCGGGATCGGGTCCCGCTCGAGGCGCCGCCGGTCTTGAATCGCACGTGGGCGCTCGATTTCATGGGGGACACGCTCTACGACGGGCGCCGGTATCGGCTCCTGACGGTGCTCGACGAAGGCAATCGCGAAGCCCTGGCGATCGACATCGGGGCCTCACTCCCCAGTGCGCAGGTGGTGCGGGTGTTGACGCAGCTCGTGGCGGTCCATGGGGCCCCGGCCCAGTTGCGGTGTGACAATGGGCCCGAGTTTCTGGCGGCCGGTCTCGCGCAGTGGTGCGCCGCGGCCGGCATCCAAGTGCACCACATTCAACCGGGGAAGCCGAATCAGAATGCCTTTATCGAGCGCTTCAACCGCACCTACCGAACGGAGGTGCTCGATGCCTGGGTCTTTACGTCCCTGCAGGAGGTTCGAGACGTCACGGCGTCTTGGCTGACGCGCTACAACACTGAGCGGCCGCACCGTAGTCTCGGCCGAGTGCCGCCGCAGACCTTTTTGCCGAGAACACAAGCGGCATGAAGTCTAGTTATCGACTGTAGCCTTGACGGGTAAGCTTACGAAACGACACGGTTGCCGGCCCGTCTGAAATCAACGCGTCCGTGAAGTCAGCGGTTGTCACTACTTACTCGCTGCCTGACACAATCCCCGTGCGTATCGAGCTACATGGCCCAAACGGCTCGGGGATAACGTTTTTCAGCACTGCCAGGGATACTGCAAATCCCGTCCTTACAGTCGCCGCTCCAGCAGACAGTTCCGTAACCGCAGCAGACTCGATCACCGTGTCTGGAGACGTAGCCGACCAGGCGTCCACGCGGACAACGGTCAACGGGTTGCCTTCCGATCAGAACGGCTCACTCTGGGAGCAGCGAATCGCGCTTAGCGAAGGGTGGAACACGATTACTGTGTTAACGGTCGACGCGGCAGGCAACTCGAGTTCGGTAACTCGATACGTGCGTCGAGATAGCGAAGTCCCTGTCCTGACCGTTGCCTCGCCCGGTGACAGCACGGGAACTCGCAATGCAAGCGTGTCTGTTTCGGGAACCGTTGTCGACGCTTGCTTAGTACCCCAATTCGACGAGGCACTCTGGGAAGCGTAAGTTTACTTCCTAACGGAGGGTCGGTCGAATGGTCACGCATCGTCGGAAGGCGGATGGACGTCGGGTCTTCACGCCGCAGTTCAAGCAGGAACAGATCGCCCGGCTCAGTCGGCAGGAACTCACCGTGGCGGAGTTGGCACGGGAGCTCGCGGTGGCCCCGCAGCTGCTGCGGCAGTGGCAGCGTCTCAGCACGGATGGGAGTGCCGCCGCGGTGGCGGCGAACGAAGCGGTCGTGCCCGCGAGCGAGTTACGCGCCGCCGAGCAGCGCATCCGCGAGCTCGAGCGGGCGCTGGGGAAGAAGGTCATGGAGATCGAGATCCTCCAGGCCGCCCGGGATGAGGTAAAAAAAAGACCGCGCTTTTACACCGGGTCCACGCGGTGACGGGGCGCAAGATGGCGGTGATCTGTCGCGTGCTCGGGATCAGTCGTGCCTGCGCCTATCGCACGAGTGCGGGCCGCCCGAGGCGGTATGCGAAGGCCACCGATCGGGTGGTCACCGCCCAGGTGCGCACGATCATTCGGACCCGCGCGTCGTATGGCGCGCGTCGTGTCCACGCGCTCGTCAATCAGCGCTTTGCGACCGGCTACAATGTGAAGCGCATTCAGCGCGTGATGGCGCTGCATGGCTGGACGCCCCACAAGCGTGAGGAGGGCGCTAACCATTGCTGGGGCCGATGTCTTTTGAACCATACCCGCCCGCTTCCGGTTGCCGTCACCAGATCAAGGTCGCGGCCGTCGAATCCGTGATCTGCTCCTTGGTCCAGCCGGGCCGGACTTCCACGACCTTGAGTCCCTTCGGCGTCACGTCAAGCACGCACCGCTCCGTGATGATCCGGTCGACGCACCCTTCGCCGGTGAGGGGCAGGGTGCATCGTTCGAGAATCTTCGGGCTGCCCTTGGCGGTATGCTCCATTACGACGATGACCCGCCGCGCACCGGCTACCAGGTCCATCGCCCCGCCCATGCCCTTCACCATCTTGCCCGGAATCATCCAGTTGGCCAGGTCGCCGTTGGCCGCGACCTGCATGGCGCCCAGGAAGCACATCGCGACGTGTCCGCCCCGAATCATTCCGAACGAGGTGGCGCTGTCGAAGTAGCTCGTACCGGGCACTTCGCTGACCGTCTCTTTGCCGGCGTTGATCAGGTCGGCGTCTTCCTCCCCGTCGAGCGGGTAGGGCCCGACCCCCAGCATGCCGTTTTCCGATTGCAGCACGACCTCGACGCCGGGCGGCACGTTGTCGGCAATCATGGTTGGAATGCCAATGCCGAGATTGACGTAGTAGCCGGTCGTTTCGTCGAGCGCCAGCAACTCCTGCGCAGCCCGCTTGACGATGATCTGTCGAATATCCTCGCTCATCGCGCCCTCACCGTCCGTCGTTCGATCAGCTTCTCGGTCGCCTTGCGAACGAAGATCCGCTGCACGAAGATTGCCGGCGTATGGACCGCATCGCCGTCGATTTCACCCGGTTCGACCAGCTGCTCCACCTCGGCGATGGTGACTCGTCCCGCCGTCGCGATCATCGGGTTGAAGTTCCGTGAGGTTTTTCGAAACACGAGGTTGCCGAAGCGGTCGCCCTTCCAGGCGCGCACCAGGGCGTAGTCGCCGGTAATGCCCCGCTCCATGACGTAGCGCCGTCCGTCGAACTCCCGCACCTCTTTGCCTTCCGCCACCAGGGTGCCAACACCGGTGGGGGTAAAGAATGCCGGAATCCCGGCGCCACCGGCCCGAATCCGCTCAGCAAGCGTACCTTGCGGAATCAGCTCGACCTCGAGTTCGCCCGAAAGCATCTGCTGCTCGAAGACGGCGTTCTCGCCGACGTAGCTCGCCATCATCTTCTTGATTTGCTTGTTCTTGAGCAGATGGACCAGGCCGTGATTGGTGGTCCCGGCGTTGTTGCTCACCACCGTGAGCCCGTCGACGCCGAGTTCGCGGACGGCGTCGATACACTCCTCGGGAACGCCGCAGAGGCCGAAGCCGCCCACCAGCAGCGTCGAGCCGCTGCCGATGTCGGCACAGGCTGTCCTGGCGTCAGCGTAGACTTTGTTCATGGGTGGGTAAGGTAGGTGAATCCTGTGCCGATGGTAACTAGCTGATCCAGGGTCGCACGATGGCCGATGCCCCTTCCAGGGCGGTCGAGTCGATCCCGGTAGACTCCCCAAATAAAGCCACCAACGCCTGGGTCGCCACGTTGCCGGTTGCGCCCGGAGCGAAAGGGCAGCCGCCGATGCCGCCCGCACTCGAGTCGAATGCCGTAATGCCCATCGCATGAGCCCGCGCCGAATTGGCGACGGCGTGGCCGAAGGTATCGTGGAAATGCATGGCGAGGTGATCAGCTCCCACGACCGGCAGCAGCACGTCGAGCAGTCGGGCCACCTCGTCGGGCACCGCTTTCCCGATGGTGTCGCCGATCGAGAGCTCGGTGCAGCCCAGCTCCAGCAGGGCCTCACACACCGGCAGCACGGCCTCAGGTTTGATCGGACCCTCGTAAGGGCAGTGCCAGGCGGTCGACACGTAGCCCCGAACCGGTACTGGCGAGCGCTGCACCACCGGGCGGAACCGTTCGATCGACTCGGCGATGGACGCATTGATGTTCTTGCGGGTAAAACTCTCGCTTGCTGCGGTAAAGACGGCTACCTTGTCGACCGCTGCCGCCAGAGCCCGGTCGAGCCCGGCCTCGTTCGGTACCAGGGCCATATAGCGGACCCCGGGCTTCCGTTGGATCCGCGCAAACACCTCCGCTGCATCCGCCAGCTGCGGCACCCACTTCGGTGAGACGAACGAGCTGACCTCGATCTCGTCGAACCCTGCGGCCGACAACGCATCGACGAAGGCGACCTTCACTTCGGTCGGGATGGTCTTGGCCTCGGTCTGCAGTCCATCCCGGGGCCCCATTTCGATCAGGCGAACCTTGCTCATGGCTGGCTGCGGGCGGCGCGCCGAGCTTCGCGCTCGGCGGCGCGGATCCGGGCAATCGCGTTGAGGTGCTCGGCGTAGGTGCGGGTAAAGACGTGCTTGCCGTCCATTCCGGCCACGAAGAACAGGTACGGTACCGGGGCCGGGTCGAGCACCGCCTCGATGCTCTTGACGCTTGGTGCGCCAACCGGACTCGGCGGGATGCCGGGAATCAGGTAGGTGTTGAAGGGCGAGGGAAACTGGTAGTCACGTTCGAAAAGCCGGTTCTTGCGCTGCCCGGTTGCCAGCTGAATCGCATACTGCACCGTCGGGTCGGCCTGGAGCGGCATCCCGATCCGGAGCCGGTTGAGGTAGACGGCGGCAACCAGGGCGCGGTCCTCGTCGACTCGCGCCTCACCCTCCACGATCGACGCCATCGTCACCAGGTCGCGGCGTGACAAGCCCTTCTCGGCCGCACGAGCATCCCACTCCGGACGCCAGGCGCGCTGGAAATGGGTTGCCATCTCGCGCACCAGGTTGCGCCCGGTAATCAATCGGGAGACGAAATAGGTCTCGGGCAGCAGGTGCCCTTCGAGGGTCTCGCCGTCGACGCCGAACTCGCGGAGCAGGGCGGTATCCTGGGTCGCGGCACGGATCGAGTCGGCCGGGATGCCGAGCCGCGCTTCCGCAGCAAGAGCGATATCAGTGATCGTGAATCCCTCGGGTACCGTGAACCGCTGGGTCTTTTCGCTGCCCAGCGCCAGGGTGCGAAGGATTCGCCAGGCACTCTCGCCCTTGGGAATCTCATAGTAGCCGGCGCGCATCTTCCGGTCGTAGCGCGCCAGGCGCGCCAGCGTCTTGAACCAGCCCGGGTTGGGAACCAGGTCGTGCGCGACGAGCGTATCGGTCACGGCCCGGAACGACGAACCGACCGGGATGAAGACCGGCTCCACCGGGGCGCCCGGGGGAGCTCCCCCGCAGCCGGCGAGGGCCAGGGCCAGCAGGGCAGCGCGGTATTTCATCGTTGCAACCGGCGAGCATCGAGGAAGTGCTGCAGAAAGATCGCTGCGGCAAGCGAATCGACGTCTTCCTTCCGGCCGCGGGTCGAACCGCCCTGCTCACGAATTGCCGCGAGGGCGCGGGCAGTCGACATCCGTTCGTCCCAGAGCAGCAGCGGCAGGCCGGTGCGTCGGCCCAGCAGGTCGGCCATCTCTCGGGCCTCGATGGCCGACGCGCCGTCGTTGCCCGATGAGTCGAGCGGCAGGCCGATCAGCAGGCCAACGGGTTGCTGGGCATCGAGGTGGATTTGCAAGGCGGGCATCGGGAACCGCTTTCCAACCCGCCGCGTCAGTGTGGCCAGCGGGCTCGCCAGGGTCTGCGTCTCGTCCGTGACGGCGAGCCCGATTCGGCGCTCGCCCCAATCGACCGCCAGGAGGCGGCCGGACGACGGGAGGGTGCTGAGTGCCGGGCCCTCGGTCGGAGGGGTCTCCGACCCGTCGGGCGCCAGACTCATTGCACCATCGTGGCGAAAAACTCCTTGTTGGACTTGGTCCGCTTCATCCGTTCGAGGAGGAATTCCATCGCTTCGACCGGCGGCATGTCCGCCAGGAAGTTGCGGAGCAGGTAGACCCGGTTGAGCTCGTCCTTGTCCATCAGGAGCTCTTCCTTACGGGTGCCGGACTTCTGGATGTCGATGGCCGGCCAAATGCGGCGGTCGGCCAGGCGACGATCGAGCACGAGCTCCATGTTGCCGGTGCCCTTAAACTCTTCGAAAATCACTTCGTCCATGCGTGAACCGGTGTCGATCAGCGCCGTGGCGATGATCGTGAGCGACCCGCCGCCGTCGATGTTCCGTGCGGCGCCGAAGAACCGCTTCGGCTTCTGGAGCGCGTTGGCGTCGACACCGCCGGAGAGGATCTTGCCCGAGTGCGGCACCACCACGTTGTGGGCGCGGGCGAGACGGGTAATCGAGTCGAGCAGGATCACCACGTCCCGGCCGTGCTCGACGAGTCGCTTCGACTTCTCGATCACCATGTCGGCCACCTGGACGTGCCGGTCGGCCGGCTCGTCGAAGGTCGAGGCGATGACTTCGGCCCGGACATTCTCCTGCATGTCCGTGACTTCTTCCGGGCGCTCGTCGATCAGCAGGACGATCAGCACGACCTCGGGGTGGTTCTCCGTGATGGCGTTGGCCAGCTTCTGCATCAGGATCGTCTTACCGGCCTTCGGTTGCGCCACGATCAGGCCGCGCTGACCCTTACCGATTGGCGAAAGCAGGTCGACGACCCGCATCGAGATGTCGCCCTTCTTGCTCTCGAGCTTGATCCGCGCGTCGGGATAGCGGGGCCGGAGGTTGTCGAACGCAATCCGGTGCTTGGTCTTTTCGGGCTCCTCGTAGTTGACCCGCTCTACCTTCAAGAGGGCGAGGTAGCGCTCGCCCTCTTTCGGGGGGCGAACCTGACCCATGACCGTGTCGCCGGTGCGGAGGTCGAAGCGCTTGATCTGGCTCGGACTGACGTAGATGTCGTCCGGGCCGTAGAGGTAGTTCCAGTCCTGGCTGCGGAGGAAGCCGTAGCCCTCGGGCAGGATCTCCAGCACGCCTTCGCCGCGGATGACCGTGTCCTTGTCGAGCAGCGACTGCTCGATCCGGAAGATCAAATCCTGCTTGCGCAGGCCGGAGTAGTTGGTGATGTTCAACTCTTGAGCCAGCTGATGCAGTTCAGCGACTGATTTCTGCTTCAGTTCTGATATATCCACGGGAGGGTGCCTCATGTCCGCCGTCGCATCGACGGGGGGACGGGTGAAGATGGCGAAGGTGCCTATTCAAGAGCCCCGGAACCGGAGCGGAATTGTAGTTGGCCGAGACGATGCTTTCGGGGGTTCATACCGGATGGATAAATCATTTTAGCAAACCAACCTACCTCCGTCAAGACCAGCGTGGATCAATTCGATCGGCTCTTCAGTGCCTGGCGTACCATCCGTTGCGGTTCCCGTGAAGCGATCGATGCCCTGGTGCTGCCGGCGCACACGGCGCCGTCGGCGGAGCTCGCGACCTTCCTGGCGGGGTGGCGGGGGGCCCACTACTGGGCCGACCGGTCTGCGGGGCACCTCGTGCTCATCCGCTCCCTGGAAAGAGACGTCCCGGTCCGCTGGATCACGCACGTCCTGCTCTTTCTATTGACCCTGGTCTTTTCCCTGGCGGCCGGGGCGGCCATGGCCGGGGTCTGGTACCCGGTCGACAATCCCGGCTTCCTGGTCGGCCTGGGCCGCGATCTGGTCGACTTCGTACGGGGGGTCGTGGCCGGGGACTGGAAGCTCTTTCTGGCGGGATGGTCCTTCGCGGTCCCGGCCATCGGGATTCTCCTGATTCATGAATTGGGTCATTACTGGGCCGCCCGCCGGTACTTGATCGACGCGAGTCCGCCCTACTTCCTGCCGGTTCCCCCGTCCATTTCTCCGATCGGGAGTTTCGGGGCCTTCATCCGGGTGCAGAGCCCGGTCATCGACCGTCGCCAGCTTGCGGACGTGGGGGCGGCGGGGCCGCTGGCAGGGTTCGTGGTGGCGGTCGGCGTCATGATCTGGGGCTACCTCACGTCGGAGCGGGTGGCTTGGGAGCCCGGTCTGGCCAAGAGCTACGTCGTCTTTGCGGGTCAGCTGATCCGGTTGGGCGATTCGCTGCTGACGTACTGGCTTCGGGAGTGGTTATTGCCGGGGGGGACGGCCGTGCACTTGAGCCTGCCGGCCTTTGCGGGCTGGGTCGGCTGTTTTCTGACCGGGCTCAACCTGCTGCCGCTGAGTCAGCTCGATGGGGGCCATATTGCCTATGGTTACCTCGGCAAGCGCCAGCACTGGCTGGCCATCGTGACGGTAGCTGCGTTGCTCTTCCTGTCGCAGTACTCCTTCAGCTGGCTGATCTGGGTCGTGATGGCGTTTGCGATTGGGGGCGGGCGGTTGTCGCATCCGCCGGTGGTGGTGCCGGACCGCCCGATCCCGCCGCGCCGCGCCTGGGTGGGCGTGGCGTGTCTGATCGTGTTCGTGATAACCTTCGTGCCAATTCCCCTCGTACTGTGAGACCGGATGTGAGCGACCCCGATGCGCTGTACACGCTCCGGCATGACCTGGCCAATCCACTGGCCGCGTTGCTCGCCGAGACGCAGCTCCTGCTGATGGATCCCGAGAAGCTGAATGAGGAGACGCTGACTTCGTTGCGCGAGATCGAGAAGCTGGCAATCCGGATGCGCTCGATCCTGCGCGGCGAGGCGCCTCGCCCTCAGTAGGCATCGCGACTGACCGCCGGGTTTGCTCGCGCACGGTGTGCTCCTCAGGGCCGTGTCGAATCCGACGGATAGAGCACGAGCCGGACCGTGTGATAGACCGGTGGCTGGCCGACCCGCGCGAAGGTTATTCGCTTGGTGATGGCACCGCTGGCTACGGGCAGAGCCTTCTCCCCTAACACGATGACGTCAGGCTGGGCCAACCAGGAAGCGGAGATCTGGACCGTTGCCGTGTCTGGAGTTGCCTCCGGTTGGGCGATGGTGCGGGTAACCTCGAGCTGAACCGGCTCGCCATTCAGGCGGTGCACCTCAGCCCTGGCCCAGATGCCGCCGCGCTGGTTGATCCCTGCTAGATGGACGGTCAGGTAGCTGACTCGGCGCGGGAGGAGCGTGACGACAGGCCCTCCGTCTTCCGTCGTGAGGTAGACCACGATACGGGCACAGCCCCAATTGCCATACTCGTCCGTCATGCGGCAGACCTCGTCGTCGGGGCCTGATGCGCAGCTGCCTAGCAGCAGGGTCGCGGCGAGGCTTACCACGGCGACGGTGGAGGGATGCTTCACATCCGCAGGTTAGTCGAGGCCCGCCCGCTTCGCCGTGAGCCCCGTCACATTCGACGAGTCGGGATGCTGTCGTTCCTTTGCGGTATAGGGCTCCGGTAGCCGGAGTCAGCGTTCCGAGGTCAAGGCCCGAATGGCGTCGATTCTCGCGATCGGTCTGGCAGCTGTGTAGGCAACCGCGGTCATCAGGGCGAGGACGCCACCAACGACGCCGGCGAGGATTGCTGGCTGATACGGTTCGATGCCGAAAAGGAAGCTGTTGCGCGGGCCGAAGAACAAGGCTCCGAGGATCCGTGTGAGGGCCAGAGTTGCGGTCACGCCGATGATGCCGGCAACCGCGCCGACCCGCAGCATGTCCGCCATCACGGACCGGACCAGCCCGGCAGGAGACGCGCCGAGTGCCAGACGCAGGCTCAGTTCCCGATAGCGCATGGCGACCGTCTCGGTCACCACGCCCGCAACGCTCGCGAGCGCCAGAATGACCCCCAGGATGGCGATCCACTGGAGAGCGTGGAGGTTGAAGCGAAGCCGGATCATCGACCATTCCGCCATGGCCAACTCGTCGAAGCGTTGCACTCGTTCGACCGCGAACTGCGGCGCGGCGGTTTCGATGGCGTCGGCGATTGCGGTACGGGTCGGGGCATCGAGCGGGCGCCGCCGTAGCGCGACCGTGAGGTCATCCTCGAACGGCGATCGGCGCGCATCGTGCGACGCAAACTGGCTCAACGGTACGAAGGCCAACGGGTAGAAACGGCCCGGCGGCAGCTGGGCGGCAAGCCTTGGTCCTGAATCCTGGATCGGGTGCAGGTCGGCGATCACGCCGACCACGGTGAGCCACGGATACGGCGACTGTTCACCGCCGATCTTGAAGCGCCGGCCGAGCGGGTTCACGCCGGGCCACCAGGTCGCTGCAGCGCTTTCGGTGATCAGCGCCACAGACTCGGAGTCGGCACGGTCGTCCGCGGTGAGGTCGCGACCCTGGATCAGATGCAGGCCGATGGTGCGGACGAAGCCGGGCAGCACGCCGGTGATGCGAAGAGGAGCGGTGTTGGCGGTGAGCCGCGCCTCGCGTCCTTCGACGGTTGCGTAGGGATCGCCGAGTGGTACCAGCAGGTTCGGAGACGCGGCGAACCAGACGGTCGCGTCGCGAAGGCCTGGCATCGCGGCAAGCCGCTCTTCGATGTCGCGCGCGGCAAGGAACAGTTCGGCGATCGGGCGCTCGCCCCCGTATCGCGCCTGTAGCGATGCGATGACCAGATCGTCCGTGGCGAAACGAAGGTCGAGCTGCCGGACTCTCGCTAGCGACTGTGCCAGGCTACCGGCGCTGGCGGCGAGCAGGACGGTAACCGCAAGCTGGGCAACGATCAGCGCGCCCTGGAGGGTTCGGCGTCGTCGTCCGACGGTCGTGGCGCCTCCGTCGGCGAAGCCGCTCCTCAGGTCGACGTGGCCAACGCTGAGGAGTCCGGCCAACCCCCCGGCGGTCGCCACGGCGATCCCCCCGGCCGCCGTCAGCCCGGCAACGGCCCAGTCGACGCGCAAGTCGACGAGGAGCCCGATTCGGCTCCGGAGCAGGGGCTCGATCCAGTCGAGTGCCCACCAACCCACGATGATGCCGGCGGTGCTGGCGAGGGTCGCGAGTACGACCTGCTCCAGCACACCGAGGGTGAGTACCCGTCGGCGGGAAGCGCCGAGCGCTGCCATGACGGCGAGTTCCGGCGCCCTCCGCATGGCTCGGCCGATGCTCATGAGCTGGAGCGTAGCGGCGAGCAGCGTCAGGATCGCGAGGTTGACGGTTCCGGCGAGCCGGACCAGCCCCCCATTGCTTCCTTCGAGCTGACCTAGCAGGGAGAGGGCCGTGAGCCCGCGGCGCTCGCCTTCGGGCATCGAGCTCGGCCACCGATCGGCGGCAATGGCTGCAAGGCGCGCCCGAAGCTGGTCGAGCGTCAAGTCCTCGTTCAATCTGACCAGGCCGGTCAGCAGGGCAGACGACACGTGCCCGGTCGACTCGTGGCCGTTGATTATGACATCGGTGCCGGTCGGATACTCCGCTCCTGCCCGGAGCACACCTATGACTCGGTAGGACCGATCGTCCAAAAGGATCTGCTGTCCGACTACCTCTGCTGCACTGCCGAAATGGCGACGCCAGGAGGTGAACGAGAGCAGTGCTACGGGGGTGGCGCCCGGTCCGTCGTCCGCAGGAAGCAGCTGGCGGCCGAGATGGGTTGGCGCGGAGAGGACACTGTTGATACGGCTGGGTACGATGGCGCCGGAGAGTGGGCGAACGCCGCCATCCGCGTGCCACGCCAGCTGCCGGATGCCGACAGGGATCAGGAGGGGCCCCAGCGTCTCGTCGCGTGCGAGCCGCTCGAGCGTGGTTCCGTCGAACAAGTCCGGACAGTCCGGACCGCAGCGCGGCTCCGTCGCCCCCATTACGACGGCAATCGACGCCGGGTCTCGATAGGACGCAGCCTGCTGTGTTGTGGCGCGGACGATCGACAGTACCACGGTCGTAACCGCGACCACCGGGCTCATGACTGCGACGAACAGGAGAGTGAACCGGCGCGAACGCCCGATGGAGCGCAGAGCGTGGCGGAATCCGGTGACTAACCACTGCATTGGCGTCTCCCGGCTGACGGGACGATCAGTGATCGGCGATCCGTGCGTTACCGGCCGTCCCATCGAGGACCTGGCGGACACCACGGGCCAGCGCACTCATCCGGTACGGCTTCTGAAGGAAGGCGTCCGCACCTGCTGCCAGCAGGCTCTGGACTACCTCGTTCATTTCGTATCCGCTCGAGATCATGACCCGAAGGTCCGGGCGCGCCGCCCTGAGAAACGGGTATGCCTCTGCGCCCCCTGCCAGCGGCATGCCGAGGTCGAGGATGCAGAGGTGCAGCGCGCCGTCGTGCGTACGCGCTGCCTCCACGGCCTCGACCCCGTCGCGAGCAACGATCACCCGATACTGCAGCCGTTCGAGCAGGGTCTTGGTGATGTCGAGCACCGCCTCGTCGTCGTCGACCAGCAGGATCGTCTCGCGGCCGGTCGGGAACGGCTGGGCCTCAGGCACCACAGTTGCGGGCACCGAAGCAACCGCCGGGAAGTACGCCGTGAAGGTGGTGCCCTTGCCGAGGGCGCTCTCGACGCCGATATAGCCGCGGTGGTTCTTGACGATGCCGTACGCGGCCGCAAGGCCCAATCCTCGGCCCTGGAACTTGGTGCTGAAGAATGGCTCGAAGATCTTCGATAGCGCCGCCGGGTCGATGCCGGTGCCGGTGTCACTCACCTGAATCATCACCGCTGGGCCAACTCGAAGCCCCGGTCGGTCACGAATGTCGTCGTCCGTGAGGTTGACCCGTCTGGTGCGCACGGTGAGGCGGCCGACGCCTGGCGTCGCCTCGGTGGCATTGATGCAGAGATTGGTCACCACCTGGCCGATCTGCACCGGATCCGCATCGATGGCCGGGCTCGCCGGATCGAGATCGACCTCGAGCTGAACCCGCGGCGGCATGGCATGCTTCTGAAGGTGTAGTGCCTGGGTCACGATCTCGTTGACCGAAACGGCAGAGGTCTGATACTTCCCGCCGCGAGCATAGGCCAGCAGCTGCTGCGCCAGAGCGCCGCCCCGTTTGGCCGAGTCGGCGACCTGGGTCAGCCGCGACGGCGCATCGGGGAACTCCGGGTCCGCCAGCAACAGCTCGGCGTTGCCGAGGATCGAGGTCATCAGGTTGTTGAAGTCGTGCGCAACACCCGCAGCGAGGGTTGCGGTTGCCTCCATGCGGGAGGCGGTGCGCAGAATTTCCTCGGTCCGCATCCGCTCCGTGATGTCGCGCGTAATGCAGGTAATCGACGGTGCGCCGGTGCTCGTCGTCGTGCCCTGCGCGGTCATCTCGCACCACAGAGTCGACTCATCAGGGCGCAGCAAACGGAAGGTCGTCAACCGCTCCGCATCGCCGACCGAGGCGCGGGCAATGGCCGTGGCGACGACTGCGCGGTCTTCCGGATGAACCAGCTCGACCAGCGAGAGGCCGACCACGCTCTCGGGCGACCGCTGCAGCAGGGTGATGGCAGACTTGGAGGCAAAGAGGAACTGGCCATCGGGCGTGTGCTGCGAAATCAGGTCGTGACTGCCCTCGGTCAGCCGGCGGAAGCGGAGCTCCGCAGTTTCGAACTCGGCCTTGGTCCGGTGGAGGGCGGTCACGTCCTGGGTGACGACCAGCACCGAAGCAAGCGACCCGTCGGCGCGCTGCTCCGGCAGCACCGAGCCGGCGAACCAGCGGGTTCCACCCCCGAGTTCGAGCGAAAAGCCGAATCGGCGCGGACTGCCAGTCTGGGCCGCGTGCTGGACCGCCTCGCTCCAGGCTTGGGCCGCCGACTGCGGCAGCCCGATCTCGGACGGCGTGCGACCGAGCAGGCGGCTCGGGTGGGCGCCAAAGACCCCGTGCGCGGCCACATTGGCAAAGATCAGGCGCTGCTCACGATCGAATCGCGCCACGGCAATCGGGAGCCGGTCGAGCGTCTCCGCGGGGGTCGGTGCGGCGTCCGTGACGGTCGGTCGGAAGTACGCCGCGGTGAGGCGCTGGTGCTCGAGCGGTACGGCTCGGAACGCCACCGACAGGCGCAGGATATGACCATCTCGGTGTCGAGCGACAAAGGTCGTGCTCTCTCCCAGCCCGGCCTCGGTGTCACCGGTCCGGCTCGTCGGGAGGGTCGGCACGACTTCGTGCAGGGGGCGGCCTAGGAGTTCCACTCGACGGTAGCCGAAGAGCGACTCCGCTGAGTGGTTGACGATGACGATGCGATCCTGGTCGTCCGCCACGATCGCGGGATCGGGGGCGTACTCCAGGAATGAGACGAGCGAGTCGATCCCCTGGTCGGTCATGGCCTTGCAATCAGAGACAGGATCTCGAAGGAGTCGAGATCCTGAAATCTGCTTGCAGCCGAGGACGATATCAACTGCAGGCGGTCGGACAGATTCCACCGTCAGCTGCGCTGGCGTCGAGCCGAGGTTGTCTCGTCAGAAATCCGCCCGGATCGTCACGGTCGGAATCGGTGGCAGGTTGAAGAGCCGGCGATAGGGCAGGGGGCTGCCGCTCGGATCGGTGGCGTAGTCACCCACGGCATGGCTGAAGAAGTCGCCGAATGGGGCGACCGCCGTGCCGAACAGGTTGATGACGGCGACGCCGAGCGTCAAACGGCTCCGCCCGGGGCCGCCAAAGCTGAACTGGGTGGCGACATCGAACCGAAAGGTTCCGCTCGTTGCAGCACTGTTCTCGACGCCGTACACAGGAGGTGTCGCCGCCCGCCCGCTTGCCGTCGTGCCTGGTGGTATGCCGGGGACGCCGGCCGGTGGCAAGGTGTAGGCTATCGGGGTTATCGGCAGCCCGGAGGCGAGATCGAGCGCTCCCGACCAGGCCCAACCGCCCGTGCGAACTTGAGCAAAGCCGCGGAACTGGTGACGCCGATCGAGCGCCCAGGGCACCCAGTCGTCACCCCAGCGCCGCTGGGATCGGGCCAGTACGTAGCTGACTGAGGCGGACTCGAGTGCGCCGTCACTGCGGCTCAGCGCAAGCTGTGCTTCGACGCCGCTGGTGCGGGAGCGCCCGAAGCGAAAGAGCGGCTGCGAGGTCGGACGCTGCGCGTAACTGGGGCGGAGCTCGCCGAGGCCGTTGCCGTCCGATCGGTACAGCGACAGCCGGGCGACAACCGGTGAGAAATCGAGCCGCAGGTCGATGCTGCCGTGGTCGACGATAGCCGCGGGAATCGAATCGCTGCTGCTCAGCCAAAAGTCGAGAAAGTCGAACTCCGGTTCCGAGCGGGCCTCGGACAGCACGTGATAGAGGCGGCTGGTCCGTCCTGCGGCTGCGCTCAGCTCGACGCGCTGGTTCAGTGCCCACCGAGCGTGCAGGCGCGGCTGGATCGTCTGGCGACTTGCTGCCGCATCGAGTCGTACTGCGGCTTCGATGGTGGCGGGCCCGAGCTGTCGGGTCAGATTCAGGTAACCGCCGACCTCGAGCCGGGCTGTTTCGAGGTCGGCGGCCGGAAACTCGAAGGGCGCGCGGTCGAATCCGGAGGGTGCCGGGGTGGATTCGACGATTCGATTGGCAACCGAACGCCATCCGAGCCCGAGCCCCGCTGCCACCCGGGACTTTGCGGAGCTTGCCAGAAAGTCGAGCCCCGCCGCGGACCGGCTGAACTGGTTCCGGATGTTCGTGCTCGCGATGCTGTAGAGACCCGGGACATCCTCACCCCGCTGCGTGAAACGGGCGACCGAGGCGGACGCCTCGAGGCTCGCGGCCCCGTGGTCGAGGATCCGCCACCGGCCCCCCGTCATGAGGTTGTCCCAGTGCAGGTAGCTGCGCCGGTTGACGTTGCCGGCCCGGTCCTGAGTTGCAAAGACGGTAACGCGCCCGCGTGGTCGTTCGGGTGAGCCGAAGACAGCGCCGGCGTACAGGTCTTCGAACCCGTACGGCACCTTGACGTTCGGCAGGAGATCGAGCGCCTTCCAATAGAACAGCCGTGCGTTGGCGAAGTATCGGATACTGGCGCCGCCGCCACCAGCGTACGCACTGAGCGAGCCATAGCTCCATCCGGCTCCTGCATGAAAGCGGTCGAGCTGTCCGGTTCTTCCGGAAATGTCGATGATACCTGCGATCGACCCGCCGTGGTTGGCGGGGTATGGCGCCGTCGAAACGGTGATCGCCTCAGCGGCGTCGGCCGGGAAGGATGAGAAGATGCGACCAAGGTGATAGAGATTGAGAATCTCGAATCCATCGATGCGCGTGGCGACGTCCTGGGCGTCGTAGCCTCGGATCGACGGGCGGGCCGACAGCGGGCTCGAGAAGGTGACGGCCGGAACGAAGGTCAGGGCGCGAAAGACATCGGTCTCGACCGCTGGAGGAATGGTTCGGGCGTGCGCCAGCGGCATGGTCCACTGGCCGTGCTCCGCCAGGTCGAGCCGACGGGACGGCGCAGCGACCGCCAGAAGATCCGCCATGATCAGGGCCGCCCTCGACAGGCGGACCGTCAGCCCATCCTCGGGGTTGGCGGCAAGCGGAACCGTATCCGGCCGCCAGCCGATAGCGCTGACGACAATCGTGTCGGGAAAGGCCGGCAGGGTCAGCGAGAATCGGCCGAGCCGGTCGCTGGCCACAGCCAGCTTGCTGCGCAACGTTGCTATCGTTGCGCCGGCAACCGGGGTTGCGCCCTCCGCGGCAACGACGCTGCCGTTCAGGGTCTGGGCTCCGAGCTGATTCGGCAGCCCGGCCGGCGAGGCGGCAAGCACAATCAGGAACAGCGGTCGACTCATCGCGTTACCAGCCTGCGCTCGGCGCTGATGGCCGCGCCGACGACGCCGAACCCCCCGAAGACGTTGCTGGCCGGCGCGGGCGTACGGTAGAGGTACTCGTCCAGATCGCGATTGACCGCGACGATGCGCAGCAGCCTCGCTGGCGCCCCGGCGGGTCGGTGGGGAACGATCATCTGCCCGATCGGGGCGCGGGTTGCTGTTTGTCCGGGCGGAAACCAGGCCGAGTCGACCACGAAGGCCGTGGCACCGAGGGCACGCCAGCGGTAGCCCACGGCGGTGGTCAGGGAGGTCGGGGATGCGGAGTCCAGCATGATGCTGTCGCCGACAGGTGCTTCGATGACGAACTGCTCGGGGACCGTGGTTGTCGCGTGGATTGGCGCCGCCTCGATGCGCCCGGCAAGGCGGTAGCGGTGACCAGGCCGGATCGCGAGGGTTGCGAGGTAGAGAGTGTCGTCGTGGCGAGTCAAACGGATCGAGGCGCCTGTCGTCTCATCCGTCAGGGTCAGGTCCACCAGGGTGGCCGGGGCTGAAACGCCCGAACTCAGCCGCTCGCTGTCGAGCCAGCCGGCTCGTACCGTCGTGGTGGTTGCCCCGGCGATCAGCGCCGCTTCGACGAACGGTACTCGCGGCGGCTCCGGCGGCGGGTCCACGACGTGACCGCAGGCCGAAGCACTCCAGAGGATGATGAAAACGAGCAGCCTGAGCGGTGTCGCCATATGCCCCGACGGGGTCTGGATATGACGAACCTACCGGTCGGTCTCAACCAATCGTCAAACGGCCTCGGGGCGGCTCAGGGCCTGCCGATCGTCCGTCAAGCCGGTTGCGGCGGGCGTGAGCTGAGGCGCCCGCCGCGGACGGTGGCTCCGATCACGATCGCTGCGCTGATCAGTACGAGATTCTTGATGATGTACTGCCCTTCCAGGGTCGGCGCGAACGGAATGACGGCAAACATCTCGTCAGGGTAGAGCACCAGGGGCACGAAGGTACCGATCATCTGGAGGCAGAGCAGCAGCAGGGTAATGCGCAGAAAGCGACCGGTCAGGAGGCCGACTCCGATCGCGACCTCCCAGGCGGCCAGGAGCGGGAGCCCCAGCGCCGGCTGCACCAACCCGAAACTGATCGCCGCGATCGTTCGGGTCGAGAGGTCCTCGGCGGGACTCCACCCGGGGATGAACTTGATCAAGCCGAACCAGAAGAACACCAGCCCGAGCGAGATCCGCGCGAGGGTGACACCGTGACGGGCCATCCAGGCGGTGATCGAGGCGTCGATCGGGTCGATTCGAGGCGGAAACGGAGGGGTCATAGTAGTCGAAAGGTGTCCTGAGTGTCGAGGTCGCACCAGTCCGCCCCGCGGGTGCATCTGCTGTCCCTGACGGGGTAGATTACCAGGCTGTACGTCATCCGTGCCACCCGTAACTCTCCGAGGTCCTCCATGATGCTCCGAGTCGCGACCGGAACCGCCCTGCTGCTCGCCGTCGGGGTGTGCTCGCTTGCTGCACAGCGTGCCTCGTCCTTTCATCCCGACCTCCGTCGCTATGTCGCTGTTGATGCTCCGGTCGTGGCTTTGACCAACGCCACGCTGATCGATGGGACGGGGGCGGCGCCGAGATCGGGTCAGACGATCGTCATCTCGGGCAATCGGATCCAGGCGGTCGGGCCAACCGGGTCGGTGGCGGTGCCGGCGGGGGCTCATGTCGTCGATGCCAGCGGTCACACGGTCATTCCGGGCCTCATGGGCATGCACGACCACATGTTCTATACCACCCAGGGTGGCATGGTGCAGTCGCCCTACTCGTTCCCGCGTCTCTATCTGGGAACCGGGGTGACGACCGTCCGGACGACGGGCAGCTTTGCGCCCTATGCCGAACTCAATCTCAAGACCAACATCGAGCGACATCAGATGCCGGGACCGCGGATCCATATCACGGGCCCGTACCTGATCTCACAGGGGAATGATCTTCGGCTCGACCAGATGGGGATGCACAAGATCGAAACCGAAGCGGCCGCACGGCGAGTGGTTCGGCACTGGGCCGAGGAGGGGGCCGAGTGGATCAAGGGATATACGCAGCTCTCGCGCGACATTTTCCGAGCGGTCATCGACGAGGCGCACAAGCACGGCATGAAGGTGACCGGGCACTTGTGTTCCATCAGCTTTACCGAAGCTGTCGAGCTCGGCATCGACAATATCGAGCACGGTTTCCGCACCAACTCGGACTATGACACGGCCAAGAAGCCGGACGAGTGTCCGGCCAGCCACTTCGAGACCCTTGGCAAGCTCGACATGAAGGATCCGCGGATCGCGAAGACCTTCAAGGCCATGATCGACAACAACGTTCCGATGACCACCACCTCGGTCAACGAGCAGCTCGCCCCCAATCGTCCGGGTCCGGACGCGCGGGTCCTGGCGGTGATGGCGCCGTGGATTGCCGAGCAGGAGCTCGACCGCCGGAAGCGGCTCGATGCGTCCGTGCCGGGTAGTGAGATCTACCCCAGGATGCGGGAGATTTACCCGCGGTCGCTGGAGTATGAATTGGCGTTCGTTCGGGCAGGTGGGGTGCTGGCGGCGGGCGTCGACCCGGCCTTTGGTGCGGTGGCGGGCTACGGCAACCTCCGGGTGCTCGAGCTGCTCCGCGAGGCTGGGTTCACGACGCCGGAAGCCGTGCAGGTGCTGACCTTGAACGGAGCGGTCGTGCTTGGTGTGCAGAAGGATCGGGGCTCCGTCGAGGCGGGCAAGCTGGCCGACCTGGTCCTCCTTCGAGGCAATCTCGCGAACGATCCGAAGGTGATCTACGAGACGGTCACCGTTTTCAAAGACGGGATCGGCTATGATTCGGCGAAGCTGATCGCGGACGTGAAAGGTCAGGTCGGCATTCGCTGAGAGCAGGTCGGTGCGTCCGGTCCACCGCGGGACCGGACGCACCTTCCTCACACCGTTGGATTATTCCGAAACCAGTCCACGATTGCCGGCATGTTGGTTTCGAATCCGCCGGGTATGAATACGTTGAGAGCGCCGGCCCGCTGGTCGGTCCGGTTCTCGAAGTCGTGGACGATCGTCGCGGGAATCCGCAGGAAGGTCCCGGTCGGTGCGTCGACGAAACGGTCACCGACGCGAAACGTCATGGTGCCCTCGATGACGTAGAACAGCTCCTCGTTTGCCTCGTGCGAATGGGCCCCCGGGCCAGGCTTGCCGGGCTCCACCCACCAGATCGTCACCGCATAGCGATTCCCCGTTTCGCTGCCGTCGGCGAGAAAGAGCGCCTCCATCGGTCCGCAGTTGTACTGGCGGCCGCCTCCAGGTGGCAGGATGATCACGTCTTCCACGAGCGACGGACTACTGCTGGAGTTTCTTGAGCGCTTCCGCAGCGCTCGTGTTTTGGGGGTTGAGCTCGAGCGATCGGCGGTAGTACCCGGTGGCCTTTGCCTTGTCGCCCTTGGCGGCCCAGAGCGCGCCCAGACGGTCATAGCTCCGCGGGCTGTTCGGGTAGAGCCGGGCGCCGATCTCGAAGAACCCGATGGCCTTAGCTGTGTCCTGCGTCAGGGCAAACTGTCCGAGCTGGCTGACGATCGCCTCGGATGGAGTGAACGGCGCGCCGAGTTTGGTCGAGATGTTCTCGTAATGGGCAGTCAGCAACGCCGGCGAGCCCAGCAAGCGTCCCAGGTCGAGGCGGTAGCCGTCGAAGATGAAGCGCAGCGCGTCGTAAGTGGTGATCAGTGGCACCGAGCCGTGATCGTCGTTGTCGTAGTACTTGTAGCCGAAGCGCAGTCCCGAGGTGTTGTAGGTTCGGGCCAGGCTGTTGAACCGCACCATCGCGTTGAAGTGCGGATTGGCCGTCGAATCGTCCGGATTGATCGTGTTGGCCTGGCCGAGGTAGAGCACTTTGTTGCGATAGTCGGCGGTCGACAACCGCTCCTTGGTCGCCTTGAGCAGCACGGCGTTGTCCCACCAGAGGCTCGGGTCGATCGCGACGTAGGCGTTGAACGTCTCGGGAATCGTGAACAGCGCGTTGATCGTCGTGATGCCGCCCAGGGAGTGGCCGACGAAAACCCGGTACGGCATGGTTCGATATTTGGTGTCGATTTCCGGGATCAGTTCGTCCTTGATGAACGACAGGAAATTGGCCATGCCGCCGCTGGTGCGGAATGCCTGGTTTGGGCGGCCGTCGAGCCCGGCGCTGACCTTGGTTGGCGTCATGTCGCGGGTGCGGTCCCGGTTCGGAATGGCGACGACGATCATCTCGGGAACTGCATAGGTCCCGTTGACACCCGTGCCGAGAATCTGGACCAGGCCGGAGACGGAGTGAAAATGGGCGTCGCCGTCGAGGAGGTACAGGACCGGGTACCGTTGCGGGGCGAAAGTTGTGTCGCTGTAGGACGGCGGCGTGTAGACCAGATAGCGCCGGGTCTCAGACAGCGTCTTGGATTGGACCGAGTCCTGAACGCCGATCGTCAGCGGGAAGCGGCCTTGAGCAGTTGCGGTACGGGAAAGGACCAGAGCGGTCAGCGCGAGCAGCAGGTATTGCATCGGATGGGTCGCGAAAGGGTGAGACTCCAAGTTATCACCCGGATTCACCCGTCGGCAGAGGCAGGGTTATTTTCGGCGGCTGCTCGATCTTCACTTCAACCCGGGATGCTCCGTCATGGCTCGTCGCGCATCAACGTCGAAAGTCCGCAGGTCCACCAACGCTCGGCCGCGTCGCAAGGCCGCGCGTGACCTCGAGCGCACCTACTCGCGGTCACAGTTTATCGCCAAGCTGCGCCGCTTTGCGGATGCACTCGAATCGCGCAAGCCCTTCACGATTCAAATTGCCGGCGAGCGCCTGCACATTCCGGCCAAAGCGCTCTTCAACATCGAGCACGAGCGAGCGGGTGGACAGGACGAGCTCGAGTTTCAGCTACGCTGGGAAACCCCGCGAGTGAAGTAGCTCGGATTTCGTGATCACGGCGGCGCGGCTCGAAACCCCGCTGCCGGGACTCACCGAGTCCGAGACAGGGCTGTGGTGAGCTGCCGATCGAGCCCGTAGAGATCCGGATGGAACCGGAGCGTTCCGTCCGGCAGCGCGTCCGCCGTCCCATAGAACAGGATCACCATCGTTGGCTTGGCTACGGCCAGGATCCGCCGAGCTGCGTCGGACATGGCGCGGTCGGTGCTGTCCTGGGCCCAACCAGGACGTTCTGCGAGTGCCCAGCTTGCCAGCGCACCTGGCCGTTCCAGTCGGATGCAGCCGTGGCTCAGGTCTCGGCGCTCGCGTGCAAAGAGGCGCTTGTCGGGAGTGTCGTGCAGGAAGATGCTCGACGGGTTCGGGAACTCGAGCTTGACCGCGCCCAAGGCGTTTCGCTCGGTGGGACGCTGCCGGACGCGAACCTCGCCGCGCCCCAGCCGGTCCAGCAGATCCTGATCGAGCTTGTCGCCGAGTATGCTGTCGCGCGGTCCGACGATTTCCATATCATGCTCGATCAAGTATCGGGTGTTCTTTCGCATGGCTGGCAGGAGCTCGCCGACCAGGATGCTGCGGGGCACGTTCCAGAACGGGCGGAACTCGACCGTCCGCAACATTGCGCCCAGCAAGGGTGTTCGGGTCCTGCTGGCGCGTCCGACGATGACCCGCATAGTCAGCGCCGGATTGCCTGCGAGGTCGGGAGTATCGAACGCGTTCAGTTCGAAAGCCGGGATATTGACCAGCACGACGCGTTCGTGTTCCGGGCGTGGCAGCCAGCGGAGCCGCTCCATCGTCAGCTGGATCTTGCGGGCGTGATCGGATGCATCACTCCCGGCGTGAGCCAGCGCCTGCCGAAGACTGCGGTAAAGGGCAGTTGGCGGGGCCATCGCCTCCATCAGTTCCGGCACGGTGTCCGCAGCGAGCGCGGTGCGGACGGCGGCGGCGAGGTCGAGGCGTTCGGACTCCCGAAGGTTCGAATAGGCGTTGGGACGGACCCGTCCGAATCGGAGGTCCTGGGCCAGGTGGGTCAGGCTGCTCGCCAGGGTGCTGTCGACCCGGGAGGTGTCGGTGCGCATGAGGTGCTCGAGCCTGGCAAGACCGTAGTCCGACGGTCGCAATCCATGCTCCTCCGCGGCCCGGATTGCCGTCAGGGCGCGCCCGGCACCGCGCTGCGCCTCAGCGGCGGCCATCGGAATGGCCGGTAATCCGAGAGTCAGGGCGAGAAGCAGCCCGGGCAGCGTCTGGAGACCCGACGACAATCTGACCTCCACAGTGCGGTTCGGGCGCCTCGGCCAGCGGTGGACCCGGCCAAAGGTAGGTCTCGGGTTGGCGGAAAGCCACGGATCGCGGGCGGGGCGTTTCAAGGTGGTCCTCGCTGAGCAGTGGTCATCGTGGCAGGCGGGTCCTGCTCGGTCGCCCTTGACCTCGCCTCAGCTGACCTGGCGAGGTTCACTTCCGATAGGCGTAGATCAGGACGTCCTGGATTCCTTCGAGGTGGTTGTCGGCGCTGCTATGGGCGCGGAGTTGGTAGCCGAAGCCGTTTGTCTCGAGAATTGCGAGTGTTTCCGACAGGCGGTCGGAACGCACCGGTCGGTGATGGTGGTACTCGCAGGCGATGCTGCGGATCCGACCAAGGGCACCTGAGTCGGCGAGTTCTCGCAGCACCTGCTCCTCGGCTCCCTCCACGTCGAGCTTGAGGAGATCGATCTCGTCGTCGACATAGTCCGACAGACATCGGGCCTGCACCTCGATGGACTGTTCGGTTCGATTGGGAAGGAGGCTCATGTCGAGCGAGTCGCTGACGTCGTCGTTGCAGTAGAAATCGACGGTGCCCGAACGTTCAGCTACGGCGATCTGATGCAGCGTGACGTCGAGGTGATTGTGCTCGACATTCTTGCGCAGCGTTTTGAAGGCGATTGGATGTGGCTCGAACGCCGTGATGACGGCATTGGGGAAGCGATGCCTGAAGAACAGGACGGACATGCCAATGTTGCTGCCGCAATCCAGGATGCGGGGGCGGTCGGAATCGATCGCCACATCGTACAATCGCTCGACAAAGATCTCCCGGAACAGATGGCAGGCCGTCGAAGGGTCCAGATAGTGAAATCGATACCCGAGAAAGTCGATCGTCGCATCGGCACCTGTCGTCTGAGGCAGGCGCTGGAATCGGTAGTACGCTTGGAGCAGGGCGGTTGCGTGGCGGGGTTGCTTCGCCAGGCGGGCGACGTCGCGAAGCCTGGCGAAAGCGCGATTGACCATGTGCATACGGCTGTCCCTTGTCGTATGGGCGGGCGGATGACCCTGCGCACGGCGCGGGGTGGGACCTCCTCAACCTATTCTGAGCAGTACCTTGTCGCTACGGACTGCACGTAACGGAGTGACCCTGGGCAAGATAGAGGTCATTGCTGGGACGGTTTTCGATTGGTGCGTAATGGCAGAGCTCGGTGCCGTTTTGCTGCGGTATCACGTGTCACGGCTCGGGTCCTGTGGTCTTTGCATAGCGGTTACATGAGGTGCTGAGGCGAATCGGGGCGATTAACGACGAAGCCCCGTCGAACCGGCTGGTCGGCGGGGCTTCAAGTTACGAACGAGCGGGCCCGGCGCGATTCGAACGCGCGACCTCTTGCTCCGGAGGCAAGCGCTCTATCCAGCTGAGCTACGGGCCCTGATGTACAGCGTCGGCACAGCGGACCGGGCCGCCGCCGAACCAGCACCCGGTTTCCGGGCCCCCAATACTAATGATGCCGGCCGTTGGCGGTAGCCCTCGACGCCCGGGGGCAGACGGCCGCAGCTGGAAGGGGTCGGCAGGGAACTCGTTATTCGCCAAGCGGTTCCGGCATCGCTGGCGGAGGGTCCTAGCTGGCATCTGACTGGTCCCAGATCTCCGAAACCCGACGTCTCGGTGTCGCTTGCCCCTCGGGACCGTAGCCCAGACGGAGCACGAGTTGCGGCGTGCCGGCTTCGGGAACCAGGACGCCGAGTCGCTCGCGCAGGGCCGGAATCTCGACTGGCTGGTTGAGATAAGAGGCGCGAACTCCGCCTGCCGCGGCCAAGAGCAGCACCCGGGCCAGTGCCTGACCGCCACGAATCCAGTCTCCACGACTATCGCCGTCGGTTCCCAGGACGGCCAGCACCGGCGATCCCCGCACCAGATCGGCATCCCGCGCAGCACGCCCGTTACCAAGGTCGAAGGTCCGTACGACCAGCGGGGCCATGACCGAGGCTACCGCGCTCATCTCGAGCGCGTAGCCGGGCATCCCGTCAGTGGCGTTGGTCAGCCCGGAGCGCAACCACCCGGCCAGTTCGGCACGGAAGAGGGGATCCGCCATCTGGATCCGGTCGGCTGCCATGACGAGATCGGCCAGTGGGTCCCGGGCAGAGTCGTCGAGGATCGCAAGCCGCGCACCCGCGCGCCTCGCTTCCAGGATCAGCTGATCGACCAGCGGTGGCGCAATCGGGCGAGGCTCCATCGGCCCCCGGTAGGTGTGCCGAGTGCTGATGGCGTCGAAGATCGCCTGGTCGTTGGGCGACGGGTCGCGCCTGCCCGCCAGGCGGATCCGCGCCACCAGCTCGGGGTCATGCGGGTCGGGATTGATCGTGACGGCATCGGCCAGGCAGAACCGGTGCGCGGCAATCCGCAGATGCTCGAGCGCCGCGCCGCAACTGATCAGGAGTTCCCGGTCGTTCGGATCGACGATCGGAAGGCGACGGGATGGGTCGATGCGCAGCTCGAGCGTCTCGCCGACGAGACGAAACCGCCAGGGCTGGCTGTTGTGACTGGAGGGCGCGCGGGTCGCGAATCGGACCAGCGCTCGCAACTGTCTGGCAGGGGTGCCGTTGAGCGGGAACTCGAGCACCGCATCCGACCAGGTTTCGAGCCAGGTTTCGGGCATGATACCTCCGGCGTGTGTGGCGGGGCGGGGCGCCGGGTGCTGGGTCCCGGAGCCTCGACCTTCCTCAAACTACCGGTTGATTCCCGACCTCGAATGAACCAATCGTGAAGAGTTGCTTAGGTCAGCTGTTCAGGAAACCAGGGCGGGTACCAGTTCCTGCTGTGGCGCGCCGGCCCGCCAGACCAACTCGGCGTCGATCCCGCTCGGGGCTTCGACGTTGAGCCAGTCGAGCATCGTCGCGAAGATGTCGACGGTGCGGAGCGGAACCGCACCGAGGGGCTGGCTGCTCCAGAGCGGGACCTGCATGTGCGCTCGGAAGAGGCTGCCGTGACCGGCCTTGTGCTCGGGGATCTCCCACCGATCGCGGAAGTCGTAGCCCTCGCGGCCGATCACGACGAGATCGCCCGTGCGCGGCGACCGGAACTGATCGAGCAGTTGGACTGCGGCGTCCGGATAGGTCTCGTGGAAACTCCGGGCCAGGGTGTCGCGCCGATCGGCCTCGAAGGGGCCGGTGCCCAGCGGGTCCGAGCCTTCGGGCCGGTAGCTGATGCGGTCGCCGTGGTCGGCGATGATCGCTTCACCCTGCGCGTCCAGCAGCCGAACCTGGCCGGGATGATCTTCCGCCGCGACGAACGCCACGGCGGGTTCCCGGACCAGCGCCGAGACCAGGTCTTCTGCGGCGCCGAAGGCCTCGCGGGTGCGCAGGCGGGCCAGGGGCCATCGCTCGGTGCGCGGAACGCCGGGCGCTGCGTAGAGCATGGCGGAGCCGTTGCCGGCCACCATCACGGCGACTCGGGGGTCGGGTCGCCAGAGCTCCGGGTGCGCCAGGGTCGGAATGCCGCGGCTGCGGAACCAGGTGGCCAGATCGAGATGCTCGCGAACCGTGGTGGCGCCGTGGTCGCTCACCAGGAGGATCAGCGTATTGTCCCGCTGACCCTTCGCTTCCAGCAAGGCCAGCGTGTCTCCGACTGCCGCGTCGACCCGATGCAGGGCACGCACGACTTTCGGTGCATCGGGCGTGGTCTGGTGGGTATAGCCGTCGACCGCGGGAAACTGTGCAAAGAGAAAGCGCCAGTCGGGGTCGCGTTCGATCCAGTCGAGCAGGCCCTTCGCCACCACGCCGTCGGCTGGCTGGTGCCAGAGCAGGTAGTGCGACAGGGCGCCCCAGAACTTGCGCGCACCTTGGGTCGGATCCCGTTCCGGGGTGAGTCCGCGGGTAATCATCGTAAAGAAGGCGGCACTTTCCGGGACCAGCTGGAAGATGGTCCGGATGTCCGGGGCAATGTCGGCGTCCAGCATGCCGGCCTGGTAGCCGCAGTAGCTGCGAACAGCATCGCGCTCGCGCCACCAGCGCCCTGCGTAGGCGGCGCGATCGAGCCAGCGGATTGACGGCACGTTGCAGCGGCCCGGCAGGCACCCGGTCAGGAAGGGCAGGTAGGCGACACTCGTGGTCGACGGAAACGCGGTGATGGCCCGCCCGCGCCCGCCCCTATCCGTCAGGCGGGCCAGGTTCGGCAGGCGTCCGGCGGCGGCTTCGCGCTCGGCGACGTCTGGTCGGAGGCCGTCGACCAGGATCAGCAGGCAACGGGGTGTTGATACACGATCTACACGCGATGTCGTCATGAGGTGCAACCTGCCTCATGGGCGTGACCTGTCCGTGGCCGGGCGACTGGCGTCGGCGGGCGATACGAGAGCCGTCTCGGATGCGGATCTGGAGGGTCGTCAGCGGTGCGTGGCACAGCGTAGAAAGTGGGTTGGAGGCCGGGCCAATTCAAGGCTTGGCTCGGCTGGCGGAGGTCAGACCACAAAGACCGGCTCGGGTTTGGGTTTGGGCCAGCAGGCCGGCTCGGATCGTCAGTCCGGCCGTCACGCGCCCACGATTCGGTTCGGGGGTCAGGCAGGGCCGAATCGCGTCCGGGGGGGACCTCGGTGCCGACCGCAAAGGCCCAATGCGGTGCCCGTAGTGTGTCGTCGGTCTGCACTAGGGCCGAACGGCCTTACGGTGAATTACCGGATAGGGGAACCCTTAGTAGCGAAATCAGTCGCCTCCAGTCTGCGCGGCTGGTGTATTGTCGCTAGAATATTGCGCTCGTGAGGGCAAAGTGTTACCGTGGGCCGCGACGGCAAGGTAGGCACCTCATAATGACTCTTGGTGCCGACTGAAACCAAGATCACCGAGCGTAGGAGGTTAGCGAGCTTTCATTTGAAAGGTAGGCGGACTATGCGTGCCCTGTCACTTGGAATCATTGCGTCACTTTCGTTCCTGATTCCGCGGAGTCCGAGCGGCACGATTGAGTTGGGACGTGACGAAGGACCCAAGGTCACCTATGCTGACGGACGTGCCTCAGTAATTCCATCCTTTCTTCAGGATGAGGCCGAGGGTGAGGTACTGCAAAGTTGTGTACTCTGCCCCACCAATGTCCTGCTCTGCTTCTTTCAGCTTGGGACTTCCGGTCATGTTGCCAGCTCCGCTCATTCCGGGAGCCATGCCAACCCCCATGAGTTCTGCCTTGCTGACCCTCCCACTGGCTCACCCTGCAGCGGCCACCCGTTTTGCTTTGCGCTAGCTGACCATGCGAAAGCTGAGCGCCTGCAGCATCTGATAGACCTGGCGGCCGGAGGCGGAATGGATGCTGCGAGGCAGATTGTCAGCGAATTCCCTGACCGAGTGGAGGTCGTACCGGAAAGGCAGTCGCTGCTCGTCGAATCCTGCGGTCGAGTGGTTGGTTTTTTCCCAGTAGACGCACTCGTTCTTGCAGAGGCTGCAGCTGGTTTGCCCAGTCGCGAAACGCGCGTAGTAAGCCAATACGAATAGCGAGATTCCAGTGAAGCTCCGCTGCATGTTTCTCGCCGGCCTCTCGATGGTGTTTGCCCGAGCCTTGTTGGGCCAGGAGGTGGTTAATCGTGCGGCGGAGTGTGGTCAGTGTACGATTGAACGTCACACCGTTGCGGTTCTGGGACGGGACCAAGGAGGACAACTCGCCGCCCCGTTGGGGGTGGTCGGCATTACAGCGGGACATGATCAAACGTTGATCGGCGTTGTACTAGGAGGAAGAGGGACTCCGTTGGTGTTTACAGCGAACGGTCGCTTCGTACGAACTATCGGTCGTGCGGGGCGTGGTCCTGGAGAGTACATCGCTCCGAGAGACATCCTTCGGTGGCGAGGTGATTCAATCCTCGTAGCCGATCCCTCGATTGGTCGATTCTCAGTTCTTTCGCCATCGTATCAGTATGTCCGGTCCTTACCGTTTACCCTCCCTTCATTCGAATCGGTAACGGCGCTTCCGGGCGGAGAGTTAGTTGTCAACGTTTATTTGTCAGACAAAGCCGTGGTCGGTTTTCCTTTGCATGTAATCGATCCTGACGGCAAGCGCTTGCGCTCCTTTGGCTCAGAACGACCGGTCGTGTCACCAGGAACCGTACATGAGATGGCCCGGTTCATTACGTCAAGCGATGGAGTCGTCTGGTCGGCAACCCCGTTCGGCGACTACACGATAGAGGGATGGGACGTTGAAACAGGCACTCTAAAGCAGCGGATCCGGCGGATAGCAGATTTCTATCGGGAAGGTCCTCGCCAAGCTCCGACGCCGAAGGACCCACCTTCACCAGCCATTGCGGGAATCTTTGCTGAAGGCCGCTATCTCTGGGTTTTCGTTGCTGTCCCGGCAAACAGGTGGCATCGTGGTTTGGCACGGAACCCTGTGCGGGGAGAAGGCGGGGGCGCGGTCTATCGAGTAGAGAATGCCAACTTGGTGTACGACACCGTTGTTGAGGTCTTCGATACCAAGACGGGGAAACTTCATGCGTCAGCCCGTTTCGACGAGTTCATGTCAGCTCCCCTTGGTGCGTCGCCGTTCGGGTTGTGGAGGGTCGAAACGGACGCGGGGATTGTCGAGACGACTGTTGCGCGCTTTGCCATTGTCGGAAGCTCGTCGCGAAGATCGGGCGGGCGCGCTTTCCCGATGAACAAGTAGCGCGCGTGGCGCGGACTGCCTGTTGCCCGGAACGTCACCCGCCACATGTTGCCCGTCGGAAAACGACGAAGCCCCATCGAACGTAACGTTCGATGGGGCTTCGCTTTATGATCAGTCGGGGCGCCGGGATTTGAACCCGGGACCTCTTGCTCCCGAATCGCAGCCGCCCGCCAATGGGCACCAGCCATCAACGGAAGATGATTGATTTTCAATAGCTTACGCCGATGGTTGTTGGCTGGCGTTGGTTACAAACGGGGGCATTTGTCACTGGGAAGGACACTGGGCGGCAGCCTCGACCTTCTGGGTGGCCGGAACGCGGATAGCCTCGCCTTCCTGCCGGAATGGGGTGCGTTATTTTTCCGGACCCCAGTGGCTATGTCGCCCCCCAACTGGAGGCCCTGAATCCTTTGACGTACCCTGCCCGCGAACCGCAGCAGCCCGTTAATGGGCACCAGCCACCAACCGACGATCGTTGATTTTCAACGACTTACGTTAGCCCGCGTTGGCCGAAAACGGCTAGCAACGGTAGGGATTGTTACCCGGAGCGTTACCCGATCCCGGGTCCGCCTTGTCGCGACCTTGATTGGGATGTTCGCGTGTCCACCCGGTTCTCCTACCTACTGGTCAGATCTTCGGGGCGAACGGCATTGAGGCGGTGGGGATCGTGCAAACCTCCCAGGTAGGGCGGTATTTTCTGGCCGTCCTCGATCCCGACTCGCGAGATGCACGCCCCGACCCAGTTACCCAAGTGCTCCCTGAACGGGTGGTTGAGCCTGAGACGAATAACCGTTGGGTCCAGCACTAAGTAGGCGTGAGGTACCAGTGTTCGATTCCGGTATTCGACATACCAGGCGTTGGCGGCTGATAGATGTTCAGGGTGTCCGGGTAGCAGTAGCTTTGAGGGGTAATCGCCGCGGCGCATGACCTCGAGTCGTTCGTTCAGCTCCTTATCAGTTTTCGTTCCCAGTTTCTCTCGTATCGCCGGATACAGTGGTGCGAGGAGGACTCGAGCGCAGCTGGGTTTCCGTCCCTTCGATCCCTCCGAGGGAGGCGAATAATCTACGTCACACGACGCATCCAGCACGACCCAAGGAGCCTCTTCAGTCACGAACTCAGCACGCGCCCCGCCGTCGGCAGACTGATCAGGAAGTACCTGAGTGATAATAGGGGCCAAGAATGATACGTAGATGTCACCCTGACGAGGGGGAGTTGGGCCGGATACGACCGAGTACCAATAGGTATGAGCGTTCACCGGCTCAGCTCAAGTATCCCAGGTCGACTCGAACTCTGGTGCCCGACTAGTAGCGACCCATTGCCTTCCAATTGGACTGATGGGCTCGACGTGATCCGCAAAGTCTGCTAAGGCAGAATAGGTCTCAGCTGGCAGGACTTCATCGGCGACCCACTCGAAGTGGTGAGTGCCAACACTTGGTGTAGGCTGTGTGAGGGGCGGCACCAGACTTAGGTGGGACATGAAAACCGCAGTAGTCGCAGCGGCGGCCATAGTGACCCAAGGACCTCCGCGTCCCGGGCCGGCACTTACCGACGACGTCCCCGGCTCATCGAACTCATCCCACTCCAGCCCAGCAATTGGGGTTTCAAGCATTCTGGATTGCTCCGAGGGTCGACCTGATCTCATTCGAGATCGACGATTCAAAAACAAGCCGCTCGGCGGCGTGAGCATGATTAAACCAGTCGCTAACCCGGGCGTACGTGGGGGCCGTAGATGGGTCTCGGGTATAGACGTCGATATCCAAAAGGACGCCAACCGCATCGGGGGGCGAGGACGGATCCTCAACTTTGATCCGCGCGAGATTCACTAGGGCACTTAGTCCGGAGTGTCCTTGAATCTCGGTCCATCCTTGGCGACAGTTGAAGACGGAAAGCCCCGACAGAACCTCCGGTGCACGGATGCCGACGTTTAACCAAGTGGCAAGAGCGCCCGTGCTGGGCAACGCGAGTTTATTGAGGTAGCGCAGGCCTGCGCGCTGTACTGGCAAGTCTTTGAATTCATCAGCAAGCAACTCAAGGCATTTGGCGAACTCTGCTCGAATCACCGGCCAACCAACATAGGGACCGCTGGGCCAAGAGGCAGATCGAACCATATTGAGGGTTAACCGCTGGCTGCGGCATCGGAGAAGCCATCGAGCCTCCCCTACGACATTAGTGCCCATCCAGCCCACCGTTCGGGTGGTGGACGCCGCTTCGCTGGGAGCGCCCGGCGTTGCGATAACCTGGATCTGGTTTTCTTCGAGGGCGCTGACCTGATTGTAAACGCTAGCGATGGCATGCTGAATCCGCTCGAAAACCCTGTCATCGGCTTCTCGCTCCCGGAACAGGAGGTCGAGGACGACTTCATGTACAGGTGGACTCGAGTACTCCTGTTCAGACATCAAGCACACCTTACCGGGTGGGGTTTGGTCCTAGTTACGGCATGGGCGCTTCGCACCCCAATCTACTAGTCGTACGCCCTGCTACCAATAGGGATGCCTGGGGGGGCGGCGGAGTTGCGGCAGAAACGCCGCTCGCCCATAGGCTGATGGCCGCCACAGTCGGGCAGTCCTCACCGGCCCGCGTTCTGCTGGATCCGCCCCGCCTGGCTCGCCCTAAGGCTGGCGATCGGCTGCCAAGCCACCCCGAACCGCACCCCCCGGTCACGTCGACCGCTTCGGGCGACGAGGCGCCTGCCGCGCCCGCTCGACCTCGAGGTTGATTTCGGCATCGGTCGGCCATCCAAGATCCGCGCTCTTGTTCGCGCTGAAGTCGAATTGCCCGAGGAGGCGGAGCTGCCAGGCGCCGTCGTGGCCCTTGTGGCAGGTCCACCCGACGACGTCGAAGTCGACCCCAGGCGCGTGGGCCATCTCTCCCAGCTCCGCGACGGAGATCCGCATCTTCCGGGCGGCCTGGGCCAGGTCGTAGAACGTGGCGTCAGTCGGGAACTTGAAGAGCAGGTGCATGGACCAATCTAGATGGCGCTAGCCAAGCGCCAGGTCGGCCCATACGCTGCACGCCTGATAAGCGTGAGGTCTGAGCGCGGCGGGAAGCCGGAGCTGGTGAGGGCCGGGCCCCTAGGAATTCCAGGCCAAGCGTTTGACGGTTCGCACCCCGCGGAATTCCGTTTCGCCGAATTCGGGAGTATCCCTCTATGGTAGGCCAGCCAGATTTGTGATGTTGATACCCTTAGTGCTAGTGGGAACAGAGCTTGCACGGCCGTTGCGGGGCACGTCTCCTAACCCCAGATTGGCGGTGCCGGCGCAGGACGTTGCCGGCAGGGGAAACGCCCGGAATCAGTTCGAGCTGATCCGGGCGCTGAATCTCCCACCGGGTGCGACAAGCCGCCCACCGGGAGGCCGGGACCGGGGTCCCTGATTCGCAACAGCATGCCAATCATGATCGAAGCACCCGCCGGTGACAAGGGGTTTGTCGAGCTCCCAGGAGAAACCCGATGTACTTCGAGGTTTACCAGGATACGCGAAGCGAGTGGCGGTGGCGATTGATCGCAGCCAATGCTCAACGGATCGCGGATTCCGGGGAAGGGTATACGAGCAAGGCGAGTTGCGAGCACGGTATTGCCTTGGTCAAGAGTGCCCATTCCGCGCCGGTTCGATACCGGTAGGTAGGTAAAAGGCCGCACGGGTTAGTTACCCCCGTGCGGTCACCCGGCTTTCTCCCAGGGGTCGATGATGGTTGCTGCCCTCTTCGGACGTTTGCGTAGCTGGCTTGACAGCCTTGAAGCCCGTATGAGGCGAGGGCTGTTCGTGCTGGTCGTGATCGTTGCGTTGTTTGTGGTTGAGCGATTGCTAGACGCCTGGTTTGACGGCTTCCTGACAACCTACTTTGGGCGCCCGCTCTGGGGCTTGCTCCGTGCCTCTGTTGCGATGCCGATCGGCGTGGCGGGCGCCATCCTTCTCGCGATGCTTTCTGTCCTGCTGGTTCTGTCATGGCTGGAGACGAGTCCGACCTACACCAGCTGGGCCGAGCGTCGCCGGCAAACGGCCGCGGAAGCAGCTTCCTGCCTCATGCGCTCAGAACTCGAGCGGCGGTTGATGCAGGACTACCGGTCGTGCTGGCTTCGCTTCGGGCGAGACGCGGTCGATAGCATGCTCCGGCTTTTCAACTTTGCAGTCGGTCGCGCGAAGAAGGGAACCCCTCTGGTAGAGCTCCTGCCGGCCATCGGTACTGACTTAGAGATGCGCTCGCAGGCGTTCGGGCGTACCGTGGACGACAACAGTTCTGTACCGATTGACGAGGTTCGCGAGACGTTCAACAAGATGTACGGTGTCTACCTTCGGATCGGGAAGCATGTTGCGGAGCTGGTTGATGCTGACGTGATCCAGCCGCACGATGGAGAGTATCTCGAGTTGGTCAGCCGTTGGCGTTCGCGCCACCGAGCCTTCTTCGACCGGATTGAAGATCTCAACCAGATCCCGGAGCATCGAGGCAAGGTTGCCGCGTATCTCCACCCCTTCGTTTCCGATTCGACACGGCTGTTCTTCCAGCAGCCGAGCCTGAACCTGCCGAGCTTCGAGGAGGCGCGCCAGCTCGACCTGGTCCTGCGGCTGCTCACGCCGGATGAGGGGGCGTTTCTCGATCTCCTCCGAAAGGATGCAACGTCCTACAGTGAAAGTGACCCGGATGGCGACGTTCTACGCCACGAGGTATTTGTCGCCGGACGCCAGTTGGCGTCGAGGGGCCTATTCGCTCAACGGGACCTGGGAGCGACCATCGTCTTCACGGTCCCCAGGCATATCCAGGAGGCACTAGAGCAGCACTATGGAGCGCCGCTCAATGACGAGGTCCGTCTACGAACCGATCGCATTTGGGGAAGCGGAGCTAGTGGGAGTGGTGCGCGATCGTCCCAATAGGGTTCGACTCTTTCGCTGTCTCCGTACCAGAACACACCCCTTTAAGGCACAGTGGGCAAGCCGTTGAGGTGTCGGAGAACATTGCAGCCAACTCGGGCCGCCTCTATGAAGTTGTCGAACGGCGGTCGAGCCTTATCCAAGGTGGCAGGGGTCGCTTGAGGATGTCCTGCATCATCCCGGCTAATCTTCACGGAGAGTAGCAGCTGATTGAATGCAGTATGAGCGACGGCCTTCTCACGGCCGGCAATAGCCGCCCAATGCTGGGCGAGTACCGGCTCAAGGGCAAGCCAGACTTGTGTGATCTTACCCTTGACGTCCCTTTCGTATTTGTCTCGTCTGCTCGTCGAGACCTGCCGCGCAGCCTCGGTGGCAATTCGTTGGATCAACTCCTCAGCTGCGCAGCCCAGCATCACGAGCGCAGCTGGGTACAGTCTCGCTCTGAACGCCATGAGACCTTCGCGAACATAGAACCGCTCGACGTCAGACAGCTCTGGGGCCTTGTCCTCCATGGCTGCGAGGTAGTCATCCGGTCGCTCAGGAATTGGGTTGCGCTCCAATCGTGTACGTCCGGTTGCTGAGAGCACAACAGACGACCAAATGGCCGGATCACGGTCGTAGGGGATCTCAGTAACCGGCTCCAAGATTCCCTGTTGAATCCAGTCCCAAAGGAGCTTGTTGAGGATCCGTATCTCCGAGTCGTGCCAGAGGCGGAGGGCGTTCCGGCTGCGCTCCCGGGCCCATTCTTCCGGGAAGTCGAGGCCCGCTGATACACGAGACAGCAAGGCGTAGAACAGCCCTTCACCACCCTGCGCGGCGACCTTCATAGGCCCAGGATTGTCTAGGAAGTGGTCCCTAACGATCTCCTCCAACTCCGTCTTGCTGAGAGGAGGTCTCAGGTCTCGGGGGGAATTCATTGTCTCACCTTCTTCGGCTCCACGTTGAGGGAGGGCGATATCGGATAGGGCCATTTGGCCTTACGGTATGCTTTCGGTTGATTCTGCTTAGGTGCGGAGCAGTAGCGATCGATCAAGTTACGGTGGGTCCGCCATGCGAACCATGCTGGAGCGACGCCCTAAAATTCTGTAGAGCCAATCGAAAGCCATCTTTGGAGCGTACTTCTCGGACTCGCAGTCCCACTCGACGTAGGCCCTTCGAGAGAACTGCGCTCGAGCTGTAGCCACAGATCATCGCGACGTCGTCGGCGGTAAGGGTCGTGCGTCCAAGAAGATCCACTGCATGTAGGATTCTGGCCCACCACAGCACTTTGCCGGGCCGCATGACCCGATGCGCAGCGAACCGGTACTCCAGTGCCCTTGGCTTGATGGCGGCCGCAGCAGCCATATCCCGTACACTGGGGCTATTTCGGGCATTGTCAATTGCCCACTCAAAGAACGGAACGAGATCCGCCGGGCAAGACGCCTCGACAATCAAGAGTGTTTCGAGACGTCTGGAGAACTGGGGACGCCATTCCATTGCCTGGCTCACGGTTGCGATTGCGAACAAAAGAGTTTGCCCCAAGGGGTTTGTCACCTAGGGGCGCGGAGGTGCTTCAGGTACATCGATTCGTCTGAGTGACGGCTACCTGCGGAGATGTTACTGCAAACTGCCATTGCCCGCCAATCGTGGGTTCTATTGGTATTTCTCGCGTGGCGTTACCTGATTGTTGCGTGCCCCGTTGTTGCGAATGCACGCCTGGCGCCCAGCTAGGTGCACATAAGGCGATTGCGCGTTCTGACCATTTTCTTGCGTGTTTGACGCTTGACCGATTTTCATTCCTCCGTAGCTTGCATGGTACACTCCTTGGTTGAGGGCGGTCGTGCGGGGCACAATCTGCGCGACTCTCGTTAGATGCGAAGCGCTCAATGGGCATCTGACGCCTAGTCCCGACAGAACAAACAGCGGAAGGCGACTGCGATGCAACGACCCCTCTGGATACGTTGGGCGATAGTGTGCACGGCGCTGGTGCTTGTGGGCTGCGGAGAGACGGTCGCGCCGCCGCGGGTCGATCCGTCTCAGCCCCCCGAGCTCACCACTCTGATTGCGGAGTGCTCGGCGGCGTGTCTGGTGGTTGAGGATGGGAGGGTATTGGCGTCGGCTGTTGAGAAACGGGATTCCGCCGGTACGTTGATCCCCCTCGCGCGGTTTGAGGTCGAGGGCAGCTCGGGGGACTCAGTTATCCTTAGCACTTCGTCGATCGCCCTAGCCGCCGTTGCAGGAACCGCCGTGCTTGTCATCGATGTGGACGGCAAGAGGCAGGAAGTCACGCTAGCAGCGCTTCCACGCAGCATTCTGGTTCACTCGTTTACGAGCAGCTCCTCAGCATCGGTTTCCTACTGGATGCAGCGCGGCACTCGGGGCCCTAGCGAGGCTGTACTGAAGCTCACCCAAGGTGTTACCGGCAATGCCCGGGTGGTACGCGCCGTCAGGCCTTGGATGGCGCCGTCCGGCCAGCGGCCGATGCGGGCCCCCGGAGCAAGCGTGTCGCAAGTCTGCGACATTGATGATGAGACCGGTTTCTGCGGGGTTAGCGCCTGGACGGCGACGCCTTACTTCGCTGGGGCGCCGTTTGGACCCCCAACCTTCCAGAGCGGCTCCGGCACGGGACAGTCCTATCCAATAACGCTCTCGTTCCCAACGCCAATCACTGGGGCCGAAATCAACATTCAGGATCCTACGTACGCGGGGAACAAGGCGGTTGCCTATGACTCAACCGGTACGCCGGTCGATAGTGTCTTTTTTAGCGGTAGCGGAGTGCCGGGAGTCAACGTCCCGGATACCAAGACCTTGTCTGGGTCGATATCGACTATCGTTCTAACACCAGCCAATCTCGACTATGTCGCCTATGCAGTGACGATTACAACCTTGGTTAACGTTCGGGTGGTGCTGTCGTACTTGCCTCCCGCTGCGCTCGTAGTCAACGGCAACGCCGTTGTCTTCCCTCGCAACATTCCGGAATCCAAACATGGGCCTAAGCCATTGTGGGACGGTCAACCCTGGCCGGATTCGATCCGAATCGCGGTCAAGGTTGATTCCGGTGGTGTGACCCTCCTGAACAGGAGCGTGTCATTGTCTCTCCTAGGGTTTGATAGCGCAGGTGCGTCAATCGACTCGTCGTTTGGGCACCTACACAACACGGGCGCCGCCAAGCCAATAGGTGCACTGTCCAATACGTCACCGAACACGGGTGCGACCGGAACGGCAGTCGTCACCTACCGACCGTCTCAGGTTTCTTCTCCGATACTTATTGTCGCCGCTAGCGCTGCGGCCGATACCGCACGAGACACACTGTACGTTGGGGTGCCCTTCCTGATATCGCTGGAACAGCGGGCCAGTGACTCGTTGATTGGCCAGATCGCAAGCACAAGACCTGGCCACCATATCAGCAACCATTGGGTTATTGGGGCGGTTGCTACACGAATAAACTCGGTGTCAGATTCGCTTCATGCCCAGTTCCCTGAGTACAAGCCTCATTGGAACGACGGAAGCCTCCGATGGGGAGGGAAGTTTGACGTCGGTAGTAATGTCTGGGTTGGGTCTCATGTCGAACACATGATGGGAAGGGACGTTGACCTCCGAACAGACCACTCGCCTGGGATAACGAACGATACGATTCGAAAGATGATTAAGTATTTTTGGCAGGAGCTGGGTGGCACCGTGTACGATGAACGCAATAAGCCAGACGTCCCACCCCATTTCCACCTTCGTTACAGGAAGCCTGAAGTCGAATGACATACATGCGCTGGTTAGTGCTTGGGGCATCCATCTGCGGTGCTACTGGTAGGGCTAATGCCCAGGAGGCGCCTGGGAAGAACCTGAGTGTCGACATCTACATTCGAAATGTGGCCTTTTCGAAAGACACGATGACGATCTCATACATGGTTCACAACAAGAGCACGAGCGCCGAGAAGCTAGAGTCATTCATGGTTGAAGCACCGGGAGATGCAGCCCCAATCACCGTTGTCCTACCAGGTTCCGCGCGTGCCTGGCGTGCTAAGAGCAAGTTCCGAGATCGGATAGTAGCTCATTGGGTGAATTTTGGTGGCATCGCTCCTGGTGATACGACGCCGTGGCTCTCGTATCGAGCCATTGGGCTACCGTTTCCAACCGTTGCGTGGTTTCAAGGAGACAGTATCGCCTCCTCGAACGAGAGCGATACGACGTTGTGGGACCCAGATGCAGACCAGGATCCAGATCCCGTCGCCGACCTTAGCGTTCAGACATGGACCATCGGCATTGAGAAAACTCCTGCGTGGGCGACTACGACTTCGGGTCTTATGGCGCGCCTGGCCGATTTCACCGCCGGCCTCTGCAACAATGGCGTAATGACGGACGAAGATCTATGTGATACGCTCCTCGGTCACCTGGCCGCCGATCCCTTTCGGGCCGAGGGATTCACAGCATCTCTGGATTCCGCATACACGGGCGGGACAGCGGTCACGAACGCCGCATATTTCTTACTGAAGCCGAATGCGACGTATCTCACGTCCTACATCGACTTGGAGGGTATTACTCTAACCTACGTCTGCGGCAACAAATTCAGCCTTAAGAGTGTAAGCTACGCCACGGTGCCGGCGACGTATAGCGTTGCCAGTACCGCCGAGACTGGCTCGGCCTCATTACCAGGCCGCAACGACAGCGTGGAATACAACGAAACGTTCATCACGACAATCAACGCGGGTACCTTCCGCCTCCACTATGGCGGGAACATCATCCGGTCGGCGGACAACGGTGGGGTGCCCTGTTAGGTTGCCTCTACGGGCGCGGAAAAGTCGGGTGAGGAGCCTCCGACACCATAAGGAGGCGAGCTCCACCGAAGTCGCATGGATCAGTTCGGTTGTAGTGTCAGGTCCGTAAGCAGGCTTGTAGCTGGGATGAGCCGCAGCCGCGCTGGCCAGGCATGCATTGCTTGGTTGGTGCGGCCTCGGCCTTTAGGGCCCGTTAACCCTTCTTCCCCTTCTTCGGTTCCCGCAGGATCAGGTCGCCCGGCTCGACCCCAAGGGCTGCGGCTAGGCACTCGATTACGTCCAGCTCGACTCGCTTGCCCAATTGTTCTCGAGTTCGCTGATCGTCGTCTGGCGCGTGTTGCCTATCCCCGAGGCGGACCTGCAACCAGCCCTGCTCGGGCCGCGATACAAATCCGTCGAAATTGAGTCCATTCTCTGCAGCCTGCGCACATGTTCGACTTATCAATGTCGCATGAGCGACGATGGACGTCTCGAACTCCTGATCGATTCCCGCGCCTTCAAGGCGGGGGGCGAGGACGTCTATCAGGTCATGTTTCGGCTCGGGAACCAGGCCGAACGGCTCGGGGCCAGCCTCGATACCAACACCAAACGAGGGGAGAAAGGGGTCCACTCGCTCTCTCAGGCGATGCGGGCGTCCGAAGTGGTCACGCGCCAGGCCGCGTCGGCCAGCGTCCGGGAGGTTGAGAAACTCGCCCAGACCTATCGCGCCGTGGCGACCAATGCCGTGGATGCAGTTCGGGGGGCGAGTGAAGGCCTCAAGGATGCGCTGAAAGCCGGACTGCTCACCCCCGACGAAGCGCAGATGGCCGCCCGCGAGATCGGCGCCGCGTTCACGACCGAACTGGCCGAGGCGTTCAAGGCTGTGGGCGATACGCCCGGCGTGCGCGAGGTCAGTCCCAATGTCCGCCAGTCGATCGTCGAGGCCTCGAACGCTGTCACGCAGCTGACGAATGCCTTTGTGGCATCGCAGGACGCCGCGGCGGAGGCCGGTGCCACGGCGGAAGCCCAGGCCGAAGCAGCCCAGAGAGCCGCCGAGGATCAAGCGGCTGCGGAATCCCGGCTCGCCGATGCGCGGGAAGCCGCCCAGCGGCGCCGAGCGGCCGATCTCGCGGCGATCGATGCCCAGCATGAGGCGTACGGGCAGCGGATCCAAGCCGAAGCGGCAGCCTACCGCCAGACTGAACAGGGCAAGGCGGCCGTGGCGGCGGATGCCCGACGCCGGGAAGTCGCCGCCGCGAAAGCTGCCCTGGCCGAGCAGCGGACGGCACAGCGTGCCCATGCGGCTGGGCTGGTGGCCCAGATGCAGGCCGATGCAACGCAGATCAAGCAGGCGCTCAAAGCTGGGCTCCTGACGCCGCAGGAAGCCGCTGAGGCCGGTCGGATGTCGGCCCAGGCCTACCAAGCTGAACTCTCGAAGAACCTCACGGCCATCCGGAGCAACCCGCAGATGCGGGGCGTGGGCAATGAAATCGCGGCCACCAGCACGCAGATTGGGGCGATGGCCGGTGCCTTCGACCAAGCCACGAACGCCGGGCAGAAGTTTGGTCCCACCGTCGCCGGGCTCCGGGGGCCGCTCACGACGTTTGCCCTGTCGACCGTGGGGGCACAGAGCCAGGTCGGTCGCCTCGCGGCCGGGCTCGGCATGTTCGTGATGGGCAACCCGTGGATGGTTGGGATCCTCGGCGGCATTGCCGCCGTGGGGTTCGCGTACAACCAGATGAACGCGGAGAGTCGCAAGAGCCGTGAGGAACTCGACAAGATCCGGAAAGCCGGGGTCGATGCGTTCCGCTCGCTGCAGCAGTCGTTCAAGGCCGCGGTCACGTCCGACATCCAGAAGATGACCGCGGATCTAACCGCCTCGTCCAAACGGGTCAAAGACCTCCGGGCGCAGATGGAGGGATTGGCATTTGAGGACGGCGCCGGGCTCGCCTATCTGCTGACGCAGCGGAAGGTCACGCAAGAGCTACAGAAGCAGCAGGAAACCGCGCAGGCGCTGGTGGCGCTGGGCGTCCGCTCGCTCACGATCACGAAGGAAACCGACGATAAGGGCACCCAGGCCGCGAACGAGCGGCGTCAGCAGGTGGAGCAGATCGGGAAGCTGGAGCGAGAGAACGAAGCAACCCGAGCCGGCCTGTCCGGGAATCGGATTCGTCAGGAAGCCGCAGCGGATGCCGACCGGCGCGCTGACCTCGAGTCGCAGCTCCGGTCGCTCGACAAGCTGTCGGCTGCTGAGAAAGACCGGTACCGGCAGGCGCTGGAGATCGCCGTGATCTTGGGTCGGCAGAAGGATCTCATCGAGGGCATTGCCGCCGCCGCGAGCAAGATCACGCCGTTTACCATCGGGTTCGGCATCGCGTCTGAGGGGGAGCGGCAGGTCAATGACTGGCAGCGTCAGCGCGACGAAGCGAACCGGCGCCGGTTCATCCTGGAGCCGCTGGGCCAGACGCCTGAGCAGCGTCAGGAGGCGGCGGCCAGGGGAGCGAGCAACGCGGCGGGGATCAGGCGGAGCGACGTCGATGCCGCTCGCGAGTTGGCGCTCCAGCTTGAACGGATCGACCATGCCCGGCAGTTGGCCGATAACCTGGCGTCAGCGGCGGACTTCATGCTCGATCTCGCGGCAGCGTCCCGCTTGTTTGGCAGCGAGATCGGCGGGATCCTCCGGACGCTGCCAAACATGGTGGGCGCGGTGGGGAATCTGCAGGAGACGACTGCGCTCTCGAAGCAGCGTGACGCCAAGGGCAACCCTATGGCGTCCGGCCTCGAGGTGGCGGCCGCGCAAGTGAACGTCGCGCTCGCTGTCGGCCAGACGATCGTCAGCATCGTGGACATGATCGGTGCATCCGCGGCCCGCGCACGGGCAGCGGAGGCCCAGTGGGAGCAGTTCGTCGCGAACTGGGACCGCTCGATGAGTGACTTTGCCGCGATTGCGTCACCAAGGACCGGCGTGGGGCAGTCGCTCAAGGATCTCGAAGAGCAGTTCTTGGGCATGCTCGACACCCTGGCTCAGGGGTTGAACGACCGGGCCGAGACGGCGGGGCTGAAGGGCGTCGCGTATACGGGCAATCAGTTTGCGACCGCGTCCGACGCCTGGCTTAAGAACGTCGTGGAGTGGGGCGAGCGGATGGCGAAGAACAACGACATGCCCCGGAAGCTCCGGGACATGGCGATCGCCGAGGGCCAAGCGGCCCAAGCCACGCTCGATCTTCGGCAACAGATGCAGGCCAATACCGCCGCGATGCGGGAACAGTTCGCGGTCCAGCAGGGCCTCATGCGGGAGGATTTGGAAGTCGAGCGGCTCCGGGCGTTCGGCCAGAATGAGGCAGCGGATGCCGAAGAGCGTCGGCTCAATCATCAGCGCCGGGTCGCCGATCTCGCCCAGGAGATGGGCGAGTACTTCGACGAGGCCAGCAAGGCGCTGGTCGAGCACGTCTACGCGCTCAATGAGCAGCGGATTGCCGCCGAACAGGCCGCCGAAGCGGCCCGCGAACTCCTCGAGACCGAGCGCCAGCAGCGCGATGTGTCCGGTGACTTCACGGTGCGCAGCCTGCGGCGTCAGGGCAACGGACTGGGCGCCGATGTCGCGGGGGTCAATCTTGGCTGGGAGCAGGAGAAGTCCCGGCTCACCGACCTGTTCACCTCCGGGATCATCAACGAAGAGCAGTTCCTGGCGTGGCTCCGGTTGGTCGAGGGGGAGGCGTCCGATGCGATTGCCGCGCTGACGCAGGCGTTCCAGGAGAATGCTGACGTAGCGCGGCAAGCTGCCGAACGGATCACGGGCAACCTGGAGCAGATGCAGGCCCAGGCGGAGGCCGATATCGACCGCCTCATCGGCAGCGAGGACGCGGCGCAGCGGCAGGCGCGTGCCGATCGCCTGGCCCGCGACCTTGAGAAGGAACGGCAGATCAGCGCCGCCATTGCCGAAGGGTATACCGAAGCCCAGCTGGCGCAGCTCGCCTATATCCAGAGCCTGGACGACCAGGCTGCCGCGCTCGAGCGGGCCGCCGATGCACTGGAGGAGGAGATCAAGCGCCGCCGCGAAGAAGCGGACTGGCTGGAGAGTCTGCAGCAGCGGAATCTCCGCTCACTCGGCTTCGATGAAGCCGCCGATGACTTGGCCTTGCTGGCGACGCACGCGAAGCAGATCAGCGACGCGATGGCGGCCGGTCGATCCTCAGATCAGCTGGACGACCTTCGGCGGGTTCATGGCCAAGAGCGTGCCCAGCGTGACGAGGAGCGGCGTCGACGGCAGCAGGAGGAGTTCGACAAGGCCATGGCGTCGAACTTCAGCGTCACGTCGCCAACCTTCGGCGCGAGCCAGACCTCGGTCAGTGCCTCCGTCGTTACGACCGAAGCGACGAGCAACCGGATTGCCGGCCTCATGGGGTCGATGGTCGGCATTGCCAACCAGCACCTGGCTGTGTCCCGCGAGCAGCTGGCCGTGCTCCACCGCATCGACCGGAACACCGGGCGGATCAGCATGCCGGATCCTGATGTCGCTCTCCAGCAGGCCGTCGACGATGCGATGCTCGCGACGGGCGAGCGGCGAACGCTTTAGTTCCGCACCACCCGCCCCGATCGTATCTGCGTCGGTAGTTTCGGTATTCGGTTGGTATGCCGGAGCCATGGATGCGAGTAGTATTCCCGCCACTGTTGCTTTTTTTTGAAAGTATTAGTTTGACCCGTAGAGGCGAATCGCGCGGAGCGCGATGCGCATCGAGCGGGCCTTGTACGGCTTGTTCCGGGATGCTGAGCGTCCTGACGAACCACGTTTTCCCTGCCAAGGCGGGGAGGGTGCTGTTTCGTTAGGGCGCTTTTTCGCGTTTTCCACTGGGGGTGATCCTTGGATCTTTCGATCACAGAAGCTGCTGCGCGACTTCGGTTTTCCTACGCGCGAACGCGCGACTTCGTCCTGCGTGGCAAGCTATCGGGGCAGATGCTCGACGGCCGCTGGCGCATCTCTACCGCATCGGTCGATGCCATGATCGCGGCACGGGCCGAGCCACCGAAGCCCGCCACGCGGGTCGAGCCATCGGCGCCCGCCGCGACTTCGTGACCGGATGCCTCCGAGTGTCCCGTATGCCTGGAGCAGAGTAGTGACCGGCTCACTCGTCCTGACGTGGCCGACGAAGGGCATCTGGCACGAGCACCGACAGCTCGACACTGGGCGGGGGTGCTTTGCGACGGCGTCCACGCTGGCGTCACGCGTCGGGCTATCGCCGGAGACGGTGGAGAGGAGCCGCACCGCTCTGGTCCGGGCGGGCCTTCTGATTCGTGAGGGGTCGCGAATGCGGTCAACGTGGTACGCAACCGTCCCGCCTGACCTCCGACCGGGCAGCGACCGACCCACCGACGCGGCGGTATCCGCTGCCGCGGCTCGGCTCGATGCGCACCTGATTAGCTGCGGATATCGCGAATCATCCCGCCCCGACGAGCGGGATACGTCCCGGCTCACCGAGCGGGACACGTCCCGCCCGATCGAGCGGGATCACAGCGCGAGCTCCGCCCGCGGGGAGGGGGGGCAGGGGGGTGGGGTCCCGCTTACCACCAGCATTGTAAATGCTATTCCCGCTTCAACCTATAGGCGATCTTCCCCAGCAAGCGGGAGCGGATTAGCACCCGACAACGCGAGGCGGGACGGTAGGCCCGATTCCGAGTTGGAAACAATCGCGCAAGCGGAGGCGGCCGCAACCACCGAACCGCCACTTGAATGGCTTGCAATGAAGCGCCACCTCCAGGGCGCTGGCTAGCGCACCGATCATCTTAGGAGATTTCAAACGTGACCACCTATCACCCGGAAGCAAGCTCTCAGAACGCTCAGCTCCTTCGCCAGCTCGAAGGGCACGTCCTATCGCTAGGTGACTCGGCATTGCCATCCGTTTCAAGCCAATGGTCGTTTTCGCCGAGTCACGTTGATGACGCCACAGTTTCCCATCTAAAGCAGGCGTACGTCGACACAGCAGCGCGCTGCGTCGATGCGCTCGAGACTATTCGTGGCATCAAGGGCGAGGACCTTACGCCGGAACGGCAGCAGGTCAAGATCCGTGAGGCAGCGCAGCGATACCGGGTGAGTCTCCGGACGCTGAATGAAGGCGCCCTTCGATCGGCCGCAGCTCTGCAGGACGCACGGGACGCGTGGTCTCCGTTACAGATGGAGCTCAAGGCCATGGTCGGCGCCGTGCAGGGCAATGCTGATAGAGCCGACGCCTGGTTTGCGACCTTCCTATGACGATACGCCAGCCGCGGCTAGGCCCGCCGGACCGCAGCGAGCTCACGCGGTTCCGTGCGGTGCTCGCGTCGATGCCGGACGGCGGGCGGGCGTTCTTCAACCGGGTGTTCGCGGACGCGAAGGCCGCCGCGCCCGTGGTCAAGAAGGGTCGCCCGAGTGCGGACATCGACCGCGAAGAGTTCGAACGCCTGTGCAAACTTCACTACACGGAACGGGGAATCGCGGCATGGTTCGACTGCTCGATCGACACACTGAGCCGTTTCGTCAAACGGGCGTACAGGGGCCGGACTTTCCTGGAGGTCTTTCTAGAAGTGAGCGCAAAAGGGCATCCGCGGGGGAAGCCGAAGCAGCTACCACCGGATTGGCCGGAGAAGTCGCTGCCGCCGATGCCCGAACTGACTCGAGAATAACCGGCGCCTCAGCGCAAAAACGGCGCACCACATTGTGGGCAATCGGTGTTGGTGTCGTCGAGAAGGATCGATCTCGGCGTCAAGCACCGATGGCACCGGCGCGTGACCATCACAGCCCGGGTGAACGCTTCGCTGCGGCGGGCGGGCTCGGGTGCTTTTCGCCGCCGCGGCCAGTTCCATCGCATGGCCCATTTCTGAATCACGCGGACGCTCACGTTGAGCCACCAGGCGATTTCACGCGTTGGAACATTCTGCCCCCACATTCGGCGGGCGACGATTCGGCGGTGACCGGTCAGGACTGGGCGCACAAGCTGAGGGGTTACGGGAGATGGAGCGGAGGAGCTCGGAAAAGGCTACCGCTGCCGAGGTCGATTGTGGGCGATCAGTTCGCCCGGGGCGACGCCAAGTGTAGTCGCTATGGCATCCAGGGTGTCGAGGTGAACTTGTCGGGTTTCGTTAGCAACCAGGCGGGACACCGTCCGCTGACTGACACCAGAGCGGCGGACCAATTCGGCTTGAGTCATCTTCCGCGATTCGAGGAGCTCAGCGAGACGGAACATGGTTGGCATGGCCCAATATGGCTTGCCACAAGTGACTTGACAATCTTGCCAGAAGTGGCAATATTGAGCCATGATGTTTCGTCGCAACCGGCTCTAAATGGAATACCGGTAAGGCGCTGCAAACCCAGCCCGAAGGCTCTGCTTTCTGAGTCTGAGGGGGCGGCCTTCCTCACCAGCGGGAGGTTCTGTGTCGGATTTCGACCGGATCAAAGAACTCGCAGCAGCCACGGCAACCTATCACGCCGCGTTGCAGGCGGCAGGTATGCCCGAGGATGCGGCCCTTGGCTTGACGTTGGCGTATCAGTCGCAAGCCTGCTTCTCTCGGCCCGGTGCAGAGCCCGCCATGCCAGTGACGTCGTTGCTTTCCCAAGTTCGGCGGCGCGCAGCCGCGCTCGAGATAGGGATCGATACCTTGTGCGCGCTGGTCGAGAACGCTGAGGCCGACGGGACGGTAGTGGACACGCGCGACTTACAGGCGAGTACGATGCTGGTGAGCGGGCTGATGGAATCTTTGAGTCACGGACTGGATGGCAACCGAGGAAGGGATACGGTCTGACGGGCAGCTCCTTAATCCCGAGGAGAGCCTGTCGACGCTTGACCCCAAAGGAGAACGGTATGGGTACAACATCGTCCCACGCAGAAAAGCCCGTGAATCACTTCGATCAGGCGCTCGAACGTGCATATCGTGTCAAAGCCTTGGCCGAGACCGCTGCTGAGCTTGCGTCGACGCGGCGCGACGGCGGGGGACATCGGAGTAGTCGGGACGTGCTCCGTCAGGACGAACGCGATGCCAATCTTTGGGCGACTGTCGCGGACATGGCGGAAGAACTCGTTGATCACCTCAGCGAGGTGGAGAAGGTGATTCCCCGTCCCATGCTGGCCAGCGCTGCCTAACGATGGATGCCCGCGAGCACGTCCGTGCGCTCGTCGAGGCCTCGCCCGATGGCACCGTCCTTACGGTGCCGCGGGCGTGGCTGGCAGCGCTATTGGGTGATGCGGCGGATATTGGGCCGGTCGATCTCACTGTGGCGGATCTGGCGACACGCTACCAGCGGTCGCCGTCAACGGTGCGGTGGTGGCTGGAGCAGGGCCGGATGCCGGGCGCGTACCGGCTGCAAGGTAGGGAATGGCGGGTGCCACGCGCGAGTCTGGTGGCCTTCGAGGCGGCCGAACGTGAACGCCAGATGCCAACACAACCGCCAAGCCCTGCGCCGGCCGGCCCGCCGGTTCGACGGGCAAAGGTGGTGGATCTGGGCGACTGGCGGAGGGTAGGTTAGGACATGATGACACCGCGGAAGCGCCAGTCTCGCGTGTATTGGCGCCGCCAGGGCGGGGCGCGACGGGCCTATGGAGACTTCCGCGACTATTCCGACGTGGGAGGAACGCGTGAGCCGCTGATCCCGCTTGGCGAGCGGTTTGCGACCTCGGATCCGGATCTGGCGCTCCGTCTGGCGCTCCGCCGGCTTGAAGAGCTCGAGGCAGCTCGTAAACGCCGAGCGCTTACGGGCAAGGCCGATGTCATCACGCTGGCGGAGTTCGCGCGCGACTATCTGATCGCTAAAAAGCAGACTGGTAACGTGACGGTCGACTGGCTCAAGGCGTGTCAGAAATTCCTCGAGCGCGCGGTGGCATTTCTTGGGGCTGATCGACCGCTCGATGCGATCCGGGTGTCGGATGTGCGCGCCTGGTCCTCGCACTTGCTGCACAATGCTGACTCGGTGCGCGGCAAGCCCTTCTCGGCCGATAGCGTTAGGCGCCACTTGTTTACGCTGTCGAACCTCTATCGGTTGGCGCAAGAAGCTGAGCACGTTCCACCCGGCTTCAATCCCGTCGCGTCGTTCTCGGACAAGCCACCTAAGCCGCAGCGCACAGCTGCCTGGCTCGAAGCACACGACGTGGCGTTGTTGCTCGAGAGTGCCCGGACGGTACCCACCCCGACCACCCCATTCGCGGCCGGCTTCGATGCAGGCTTTGTCTGGCCGCTCCTCGCGACTCTGGCGCTGACCGGCGGCCGACGTGGTGAAGTGCTGGGGCTGGAGTTGGACGACGTGAGCCTCGATCGTCAAACCGTCACCTTCCGGGCCAACCGTTGGCGCGATCGGCTCAAGACGGAGGCGTCGTGGCGGGTCGTGCCCTTGTGGCCGCAGCTCGAGGCGATTCTGCGTGTCTACTTGTTCGGTCCGCGCATGCTGCGGGGCGGGTCGCTGCTTTTTCCGTCGTTCGTGGCCGGCCGCGAGCAGCCGCTCCGTGAGATTCGCCCAATGGTGGATCGGGTTGCGGTGCGGGCGGGCTGGAAGCCGCGAGAGATTAACGCCCGGATGTTCCGTCATGCTTACTGTGCGGCGCGACTCCAGACGCTTGACCGCGGGGCGCCGGTCAGCGTCTACACCGTGAGCCGTGAAATGGGCCACGGCTCAACAGAGATGGTCGAGAAAGTCTATTCGCACTTGGGCACGGTACGTCATCGCTCGGATGTTGTGGAGTTCCGCATCGATCAGCACCTCGATGCGCTCAAAGACCGGCTGGGCTGGACCTCGTTTGTCACTGGGAACGACACTGCCGGGCAGGAACCGATCGAAAAAGGTGAAGCCCCACCGAGTGTAACGTTCGATGAGGCTTCACTTTATGATCAGTCGGGGCGCCGGGATTTGAACCCGGGACCTCTTGCTCCCGAAGCAAGCGCGCTACCAGGCTGCGCTACGCCCCGTTCTGACTCACCTGCATCCCGAATTCACTGCACCTGCACCGCACGGGCCCGGAGGGACTCGAACCCCCAACCTTCTGATCCGTAGTCAGACGCTCTATCCAATTGAGCTACGGGCCCTCACTACCTGCGGGACGAGCCGATTCAGCCGGCGGGCCCTCTATGATTTCAGTGGGCGGTACAAGATTCGAACTTGTGACCTCTACGATGTCAACGTAGCGCTCTAACCAACTGAGCTAACCGCCCCTACCTCGCGCAGACGACCTGCCCTCACGCGAGACGGACAGCGGTCTGACGGTTCGACAGCGCCGTGAACCACCGGGTCACAGGTGCAGCCGTCCGACTGTCCGACTGTCCGTCATCCTACTGCCATGGCGGGGGTGGGATTTGAACCCACGACCTCCGGGTTATGAGCCCGGCGAGCTACCAGACTGCTCCACCCCGCGTCGTTCACTGCCGACCCAACCACCCGTCGGCTATCTGTTTCGACACCCCCAGGGTGTCACTGCTTGTCGTGAACCAACAGTCCGATTCATCGACCCCAGAGCGGGAAACGGGACTCGAACCCGCGACCCCAACCTTGGCAAGGTTGTGCTCTACCAACTGAGCTATTCCCGCGCGGTCCAGCGGGCACCCAACGTACCATCGGGTGCTTCCATTAGCAACCGGTTCAACTACCGCCCGAACGGGCTTCCGACCCGGTCAATGGAGACGAGGGGGATCGAACCCCTGACCTCGTGAATGCCATTCACGCGCTCTCCCAACTGAGCTACGTCCCCGGTCTTGTACCCGCTCGCGCCGCGCTTATGTTGGAGCAAAGCAAGCTAGCATGTCCGGCGGAGACATGTCAAGCGAAACTCATGCCGTTTCCCTCGTAGATCACCGATCGCACATGGTCTGGACGCACCCCCATAATTGCCATGCTGGCGGGTCCGATTCGGAGACGGACGCGCACCGTTCGTCGCGTCTGGCGCAAAGCGAGCCCCCCCGCCACCGGGGCGCCAATCGAACGAGGCAACGCAAGCTGCGCATGGACCGCCTCGACCGGATGGGCGCCACCCGGTGAGCACCCGCCTCAACCTCGCCGGCGTGGCCCAACTGGGCTTTGTCCGACGGACCGGACGATGGGCCATCGACGCCTCTCGGGCCGTCGTGATGCCCCGCGTCTGGCTGCCCCAGGTTGCCATTCATATGCGGCGATTGGGCGTCGACTCGATTCCGATCGCCCTCTTTCTCGCGATCTTCACCGGGATCGTGCTGGCCCTGCTGGCGTCGTACATCTTTACCGGCGCCGTCCCGCTCTATTTCGTTGGCGCCCTGGTGGCCAAGACGATCATGATGGAGCTGGGCCCGGTGCTGACCGGGATGGCCCTGGCCGGTCGCGTCGGTGCCAACATTGCCGCAGAACTCGGTACCATGAAGGTGACCGAACAGGTTGACGCGCTCGAAACTCTGGCGGTCGACGTCCACGCCTACCTGGTGGTGCCGCGCGTCGTGGCCGCGACCCTGATGTTTCCGGTCGTGACGGCGATGGCCATCGGGGTCGGCGTCATCTCTGGATGGATTACCGCCACCAACCTGCTCGACCTTTCGACCCCCGAGTTCTTCAAAGGGGTGCGCCAGTTCTACCAGTTCAAGGACGTCTGGTTCGGCCTGGTCAAGAGTGCCAGCTTCGGCTGCGCGGTCGCGATCATGGGTGCCCTGACCGGGCTGCGCACGCAGGGAGGCGCCGAGGGGGTCGGGCGCTCCACCACCCGGGCCGTGGTGCTCGGGTGCCAGGCCATCCTGGTCCTCGACGCGTTCTGGGCTGTGGTCCTGCTATGACCCCGGGCCGATGATCCGCTTCACGAACGTCAGCAAGTCCTTCGGGCCCAAACGGGTGCTCGAGGATGTCTCGCTCGAGATCCCGGTGGGACAGACTACGGCCCTGCTGGGATACTCGGGCACCGGGAAGAGCGTTGCGCTCAAGCTGATCGTCGGCCTGCTCGAACCGGACGGCGGCACGGTCGAGGTCAATGGCCAGAACGTGGCCGAACTGTCACGCGACGAGCTGATGGCCCTCCGCTCGACCATCGGGTTCGTCTTCCAGTTTGCCGCGCTGTTCGACTCGATGTCGGTGTTCGACAACATCGCCCTCGGTCTCCGCCAGCAGCGGGTGCCGGAAGCGAACGTCGTCGCGCGGGTCGAGTCGAGCCTCGAGCGGGTCGGGCTGGCCGAGGCCGCAGAGCGCTTCCCGAGCGAACTCTCGGGCGGGATGCGCAAACGGGTCGGGATTGCCCGGGCGATTGCGCTCGAGCCCCGCTACATTTTGTACGATGAGCCGACCACCGGTCTGGATCCGGTCACGTCGGCAGTGATCGACGATCTGATGGTGCGGACAAAGCGAGATCTCGGCGTGACGGGTGTGATGGTGACACACGACATGCGCAGCGCGTTTGCCGTTGCCGATCGGATCGCCATGCTCTATCAGGGACGGATTCACGCCGTCGGGACCGTCGACGAAATTCGCCGGACCGACGATCCGATCGTCCGCCAGTTTATCGAAGGACGGCCATGAAAAGGCAGAACGAGTTCCTGGTCGGAATTTCCGTCATCATCGCGTTTGCCGCGGTGATCGGCGGAGCCATCTGGTTGTCCGAAAGCGATTTCGGTAACCCGCAGGAAATCTCCACCGTCCGATTCCGGGAGGTGGGCGGGCTCGGCGTGGGCGCCCCGGTAACCGTTCGCGGCGTCAAAGTCGGTCGCGTCAACGCAATCCGGCTTGCCGCCAACGACTGGGTCGAGGCCGATCTGCGGATCGGCGCCGATGTGATCCTGCCCAGGCGCCCCGTGGCCATCGCTGCTTCCGGAAGCCTGTTCGGCGAGTGGCAGGTCACTGTCGTGGACTTCGATGCCACCCCGCTCGACCCGGGCCTCCGTCAGCAACTGATGGAGTCTGCCGGGCCGGGTGGCGCGGCCTGGCCTGGCGCCACCCTTCCCGATATCGGCCAGCTGACGCAGCAGGCCAGCCGGATCGCCTCGGACATCGGCCTGGTAACCAATCGGGTCTCGGGCGCCCTCGATTCAGCTGCGGTGGTCGATGTGCGGCAGAGCCTGCGCGCCTTGCGAGAAGCCGCCGACGGTCTGGCCCAGTTTGCCCGACAGCAGACCGGGCCATTCAACCAGCTCGCCAATAACCTTGCTGCCACGTCGGCCGAGGTGGGGGCGGCGTCCGAACGGGTCAACAGCCTGCTTGGTCGGGTCGACGAGGCAACCAAGGACGGTCAGCTCGCCACTATCCTCAACTCGGCGCAGTCAACCATGGGCGACCTCCGATCGGCCTCGAACGATGCCAGGGAGCTGGTGGCCGTGATCCGCGGGCATGAGCAGACCCTCAGTCGGATCATGGTGACCACCGATACGCTGCTCACCAAGGTCCAGACCGGACAGGGAAGTCTGGGCTTGCTGGCCCGGGATTCGTCGTTGTACCTCGAGACGACCGCTGTGATTGCCCAGATGCGCCAGCTGCTGGCGGACATCCAGGCCAACCCGCGCCGTTACTTCCGCTTCTCGGTCTTCTGAGCATGGCCGACGCGCCACGCTCGCAGTCCCGGTCCGGTCAGGGCCGTGCTCGTCGCGCCAAGAAGGAAGTGAGCGCGGGGGGCGTGGTCTTTCGGCGCCGCGCTGATGGTCCTCGCTTCCTGCTGATTCGCGACAGCTACGGACACTGGGGCTTTCCCAAGGGCCACCTGGAGTCGGGAGAGACGCCGGCCCAGGCCGCCATGCGGGAAACCACCGAGGAAACCGGCCTCGAGGCGCTGGTGCTGCACCGGCCGCTCGACACGATCGACTGGTATTTCCGGCTGCGCGGCAAGCTGATACACAAATTCTGCCATTTCTTCCTGCTCGAGTCCGAGGTCGGCGAACCGACGCCGCAGCAGGACGAGGGCATTACCGAGTGCGCCTGGTTTACCCTCGACGAAGCCGTGGCCGCCATCGGATATCAGAACGCGCGGGGCGTCCTGCGCGGAGCGGGTGAAGTCACCCGCGCGGTGCTGGAAGGAGCGGAACCGGGAAGCTGACAGCCGTCAGGTCACGCTGGCGTTCGATGAGGCGATAGCTGCGGATGCGCGTCGTGAACACAGTAGCCACGCTGCTGGATACCCCGGCAGCCTTGCAGTCACTCCGCCGGTCCGTGCCGCCGCGGTGGACTCGAGTACGCGGCTGCCGCACCCCGGGCGCGCTGGCGGATCTGCTCGAGTCCACCCTGGTCGACGCCATGGTCGTCGGGACCGCGGCGTACCGGCGCGACGGGCTCGCGGCGGTTCGGGCTCGATTCCCCGGCGTTCCAATGCTGCTGTTCGGCGCCGTCCGCCCGGACGACGCCCGCATCCTGATCGAAGCGGGGCGGGCCGGGTCGTTTCGCGCGGTCCTGGTGGAGGGAGTCGACGACCCGATGGCGGGCGAACTGATCTCCCGACACGGCTACCTGGCCTCCCGCCGAGCCCGCCTGGCGCACCTCCCCAGGTTGCTGCGGTTGACCGAGACGCTCCAGTTGCGGGCCTTTGACCTCCTGCTCTCCGCCGCTGGGCCGCCACCCACAACCGAAGAACTGGCCGACGCCCTGGGTGTGAGCCGAGAGCATCTCTCCCGTCAGTTTGCCGCTGGCGGAGCCCCCAACCTCAAGCGGATCATAGGGTTACTGGCGGTAATCACGGCGCGTGACCTGCTGGCCAACCCAGGCTACTCGACCGCTACGGTCGCCACCCTGCTCGGGTTCGGGCGGCCCAGCCGGCTGCGTGAGACGGTCGGCCGAGTTGCTGGCTTGTCGCTGGACGAGCTGAGCCATCCGGACGCGCCAGATCCGATTCGCCGTTTTCTGGGTACGCGGTCGCGCAGTCGGGGCTAGAATCGGGTCCTGTCGGCTTGCAAGTCCGGCGATTTGTGATATTTTTCACAAGCTATACTCTGACTTGACCAAATCATCTCAAACGCACTGAAGACGATGGCCACAGAATCCACGCTGCGACCCGGTGAAATCAAGGACATCCTCCTCAAGGAGATCGCGGCTGCCGACCTGGGATCGGTCGATACGGCTGAGGTCGGAACCACGCTGGAGGTGCGTGACGGGGTAGCCCGAGTTTACGGACTCCGCTCCGCCGTCGCAGGCGAAATGCTCGAGTTCACCTCGACCGAGACGGGTGAAGTCGTCACGGGCCTGGTGCTCAACCTCGAGCAGGACAACGTCGGCGCCGTCATTCTGGGCGACTACCTCAAGCTCAAAGAGGGCGACCAGGTCCGCTGCACCGGCCGCCTCCTCGAGGTGCCGACCGGTGAGGCGATGCTGGGCCGTGTCGTCAACGCGCTCGGGCAGCCGGTCGACGGCCGCGGACCGATTGCGACCAAGACGACTCGTCCGGTCGAGATGATCGCGCCGGGCATCATCGTACGTCAGCCCGTTAAGGAGCCGCTCCAGACCGGGCTCAAGGCGATCGACTCGATGATCCCGATCGGTCGCGGTCAGCGTGAGCTCATCATCGGCGACCGCGGCACCGGTAAGACGGCCATCGCGATCGACACGATCATCAATCAGAAGGGCCAGGGCGTCGTCTGCGTCTACGTCGCGATCGGGCAGAAGCGTTCGACCGTGGCGACCGTGGTGGAGCGCCTCAAGGCTGCGGGCGCGATGGAGTACACCATCGTCGTCGTCGCCTCCGCCTCTGATCCGGCGCCGCTCCAGTACATCGCGCCCTACGCCGGCTGCGCCTTGGCCGAGCATTTCATGTACGAAAACGGCCAGCCGACGCTCTGCGTTTACGACGACTTGTCGAAGCAGGCCGCAGCGTACCGTCAGCTCTCGCTGATTCTGCGCCGTCCGCCGGGTCGTGAAGCGTATCCGGGCGACGTCTTCTACCTGCACAGCCGCCTGCTGGAGCGCGCCGCCAAGATCTCGGAAGATCCGAACGTGGTGAAGCTCGATCCGCGGATCAAGAAGCCGGGCGGCTCGCTCACCGCGCTGCCGATCATCGAGACCCAGGCCGGTGACGTCTCGGCCTACATCCCGACCAACGTGATCTCGATCACGGACGGCCAGATCTACCTGACGACCGACCTCTTCTTCTCGAACGTGCGCCCCGCGGTCGACGCCGGTATCTCGGTCAGTCGCGTCGGTGGTAACGCGCAGATCAAGGCGATGAAGCAGGTGGCCGGTCCGCTCCGGCTCGCGCTGGCGCAGTTCCGCGAGCTCGAGGCGTTTGCGCAGTTCGGTTCCGACCTCGACCAGGCCACCCAGCGCCAGCTGGCGCGCGGTGCCCGGCTGGTCGAGATCTTCAAGCAGCCCCAGTATCAGCCGATGGCGGTCGAGCAGCAGGTCGTGATCATCTACGCGGTGACCAACGGCCATCTCGATACCGTCGACGTCAGGCATGTGCGGCAGTGGGAGCGGGACTTCCTCGGCTACGTCGGTGCACAGCACGGCGGGATCTTCGAGACGATCCGCACCAAGAAGACGCTCGATGACGCGCAGAAGGCGCAGCTCGAGCAGGCCATCGCCTCGTTCAAGCCGCTCTTCAAGCCTGAATAATGTCGAAGAATCGGCAGCTCAAGGGCCGGATGCGGGCGGTCCAGAATACCCGCAAGATCACCCGGACGATGGAGCTGGTCGCGACCTCGAAGCTGAAGCGCGCCCAGGACCGTGTCGTGGCCGCGCGCCCGTATGCCGAGGCGCTGCGTGAGGTGATTGCCGATCTGATGACGCCGGAACTGGCGGAGCGGTTTCCCTTGCTGCGTCGTCCGGCGCCGCCTGCGCAGGGCGGGCCGACCCGCGCGGCCGTGGTGGTGGTCACCGCCAATCGCGGGCTTGCCGGTGCGTTCAACAGCAATCTGATCAAGGAAGCCCGGCGCCGGATTGCCGAGCTGGAAGAACAGGGCTACACCGTCGAGCTGCATGCGGTGGGTAAGAAGGGCGCCGGGTATTTCAAGTACATGGGGCGAACCCTTGCTGCGGATCGTCAGGACGTCGGTGACAAGCCGACGGCCGACCATGCCGCGAGCATCGTCGAGACGCTGATTGCCGATTACGAAGCGGGCAAGCTTGCCAGCGTCGATCTCGTGCACGCCAAGTTCATCAGCGCCATCTCGACGCCGCCGACGACGACCCGGGTGCTTCCGGTCGAGGCGCCGACCGATCGGAAAGTCCGACCTGACTACATCCTCGAGCCCGGTCCGGACGAGATCCTGGAGCAGTTGCTGCCGCTCTACGTCCGCAATTCTGTCTATCGCGGCCTGGTGGAGACGGTGGCGGGGTTCTACGGTTCGCAGCGCACCGCGATGAAGAACGCCACCGACAATGCGGGTGAGATTCTCGAGCATTTGAAGCGGACCTTCAACCGCAACCGTCAGGCGCAGATCACGCAGGAAATCGCGGAGATCGTCGGCGGCGCGGCGGCGTTGGGCTGAGCGGTACAACACGAAGCAGCTACGGTGCGGTCGGTGTGATCGCCCGGTGATTGAGACGAAACGATTCAGGACTTCAGGGATACGCCAATGACTGCGACCGCTACACCGACCGCTCAGAACCTGGGCACCATCGTCCAAGTGATCGGCCCGGTGCTCGACATCGAGTTCGCGCCGGAGAAGCTGCCGGAGATCTATAACGCCGTCGAGGTCAAGGATCCCAACGCGGCGATCCCGATCAATCTCGTGGCGGAGGTGCAGCAGCACATCGGCCAGAACATGGTTCGCGCGGTCGCGATGAGCTCGACGGACGGCGTGACGCGCGGCATGCAGGTGGTCGACACCGGCGCGGCGATCAAGGTGCCGGTGGGCAACGCGCCGCTTGGCCGGATCATCAACGTGCTCGGTGAGCCGATCGATGGTGGCGCGGCGATTCCCGCCAACACCGAGCGGTGGCCGATTCACCGCGAAACCCCGAAGTTCACCGACCTCGAGCCCAAGACCGAGATCTTCGAAACGGGCATCAAGGTCGTCGACCTGATCGCGCCGTTCGTGAAGGGTGGTAAGATCGGTCTCTTCGGCGGCGCCGGCGTCGGCAAGACGGTCGTGATTCAGGAGCTCATCAACAACGTGCAGAAGGGCCACGGCGGTCGCTCGGTCTTCTGCGGCGTCGGTGAGCGGACCCGTGAAGGCAACGACCTCTATCTCGAGTTCAAGGAAGCGAACATCCTCGAATCCGTGGCGCTCGTCTACGGTCAGATGAATGAGCCGCCGGGCGCGCGTCTCCGGGTCGGTCTCTCGGGCCTCACCATCGCCGAGTACTTCCGCGATGTCGAGGGCCAGGACGTGCTTCTCTTCATCGACAACATCTTCCGGTTTACTCAGGCCGGCTCCGAGGTCTCGGCGCTGCTGGGTCGGATGCCCAGCGCGGCTGGCTATCAGCCGACGCTTGCTACGGAAATGGGTGACTTGCAGGAGCGGATCACCTCGACCAAGAAGGGCTCGATCACCTCGGTGCAGGCCATCTACGTGCCGGCCGACGACTTGACCGACCCGGCGCCGGCCAACGCCTTTGCGCACTTGGACGCCACGGTCGTCTTGAGCCGCGCCATCTCGGAGCTTGGCATCTATCCGGCCGTCGATCCGCTCGACAGCTCGAGCCGAATTCTGGATCCGCAGTTCGTCGGCGAGCGGCACTACAATGTCGCAGTCGGTCTGCAGCGCACCTTGCAGCGCTACAAGGCGCTCCAGGACATCATCGCGATCCTGGGCATGGACGAGCTCACCGAAGAGGACAAGCTCATCGTCGCCCGGGCGCGGCGGTTGCAGCGCTTCCTGTCGCAGCCGTTCTTCGTGGCCGAGCAGTTTACCGGTTTCCCGGGCAAGTACGTCAAGCTCGAGGACACCATCGCGAGCTTCGAGCGGGTGCTGGCCGGTGAGTTCGATCACCTTCCCGAGCAGGCGTTCTACATGGTCGGCACGATCGACGAAGCTGTCGAGAAGGCCAAGAAGCTGGCGGGTGCGTGATGCAGGTCACGGTGATCGGTCCGGAAGCGTCCGTCTTCAACGGCGAGGCGGACGCCCTCGTCGCGCCGGCGTACGACGGGCAGGTCGGCATTCTGCCCAACCACGCGCCGTTCATGACCCTGCTGGGTTCCGGCGTCCTCACGGTGAAACACGGCGCTGCCGTTCATCGTTTCACTGTGCAGGGCGGCTTCCTGCAAGTCGTCTCTAATCGGGTTCGCGTGGTGGCTGAACACGTGGCGCCGGCGGCGTAAGCCGGCGCCCCACTCGAGGGAGACAACCGATGTATCGTAAAGCTCTCGTAATCGGCGGGCTCGCGCTTGCCATTGGTGGCGGCGCGGTCGATCTGGTGGCCCAGTCCACCGGCACCCCCGTCTTTCATGCCCCGTATCGGGCGTTTCAGCGGATCGAGTTTGGCGGCACCATTTCGGATCCCGGCGCAGGACTCGCTGCGGAAGGGTTCTACCGGTTTGGGCAGCGTCGCTGGGACATCGGCCTGCGCGGCGGCTTCCACGACCGGCGCGGCTCGGACACCCGACTCCTCCTGGGCGCCGACTTCCGCACCCGTGTGCTCGACCATTCGGCCGACTTTCCCTTCGATGGCGCCTTTACCGTCGGGGTTGGCGGCAGCTTCGGCGACGGTCGGTCGGTCATGTATGTGCCGGTAGGGATTTCGCTGGGCCGCCGGGTGCAGCTCGAGGACTCGGACATCGAGTTTGTCCCGTTCATTCATCCGGTGCTGGCACCGGCGTTTGGTGGTGGCAACAGCGATCTGCTGTTCGGATTGGGGCTCGGCGTCGATATCGCCTTCAACCGGCGCTTCGAGCTTCGGGTCAGCGCCGGCATCGGCGATTACGACGGCGTGGCGGTCAGTTTCGCGTTTACCCGGTAACGGATTGATCCGCGGGGCAGGTCAGGGGCCCGCCGGTCAGCCCGTGTCGCATTCGGAGTCCCGGGTGCCCATGGCCTCGGGACTTCGCATTGTTTGGTGCCCGACCGGTGTCTGGGGCCCACCGGGCAGTTCACGAGGAGAGCGCAGAACATGAAGCGGATAATGACGGGGTTGCTGGTGACCATGCTGGCGCTGCCGCTCGCTGCGCAGGCGCCGGGTCTGCCGGTCGTCAACGCCGGCGTGGCAAGCGGCGTCAAGTTTGGCACCATGGTCGGGCGCGGCAACGACGGCGCGGGGAGCGGGACCACGGTGGCGGTGAGTGGCAGCGTCGGGTCGCGGCGGGCCGCGATCGGCGGGTACCTGGCCCGCATGGCCGGGTCCAGCTGGAGCGACGATCCGATCACCGCACCTGGCGTGGTCGGCTCCTATCGACTGGCGGGCGGACCGCTCGTGCCGGTCGCCATCAACCTGCAGGCCGGGGCCGGGCGCTACTCGACCCCCATTGGTCTCGGTGGTGAACGAGTGTCCGTGTGGCAGGTGCCAGTCGGGGTCGGGATCGCGTGGACCATTCCGCAGCCGGCAGTCGCCATCCGGCCTTGGATTGCGCCGCGGATACAGTACAGTCGGCAGAGTCTCCCGGGAACCGTGCTCGCGGCCCGGGCGGAGAGCGTCACCACTACGGACGTCGCATTCGGTCTCAGTGGTGGCGTCGCGTTCGGCTTGCTCAATGGGGTCGGAATCGATCTGGCAGTCGACCGAGTCTTCGACGACCGGCTGACCTCTAAACCGACCACGGTTGGTGTCGGAGTCAGCCTCAACCTGAAGTAGGGAAGAGGAGGTGCCTCATTCGACCGACCACATTTGCGGCCTTGTTCCTGGCCGGCATCGCTCTAGTTTCCGACGCGGCTGCCCAGATCTCGGGCATTCCGATTCGGAATGCCGGTGTGACCGGCGGATTCGGGCTTGCGGCCGACTTCGGGCTCGGCAGTGTCAAAAGTCCTGGTGACAACGACAAGTCTCGCGCCCTTGGGGTAACCGGGGCGCTTGGTTTTGGGCCGTTGGGGTTGTCTGCGGGGGTGATTCGGACCACGATCGATCCGGCCATGGGGCCGAACGTGAGCCAGACCTCGCTCGCTGCGGCCGCTCAGTTCGCAGTCTTCGGCGGTCCGCTGGTGCCACTCAAGGTCACCTGGCAGGCTGGTCTGATTCAGCCGTTTGACGCGCCAGAGGGGGCTTCCAAGCCCTGGCGTGGCCACCTGGGTGTGGGTGCCGCGCTGGCAATACCGGCGGTGGCTGTCTCGATCCGACCCTGGGTTGCTCCTCGGGTCGATCTGATTCGGGTCGACGGTACCCAGATCAAAGGGGCCGTGAGCGGCGGGGTCGACTTCGGCCTGCTCTCGGGGCTCGGGTTTCGTTTGGCGTATGACAGCCGTCTGGGTTGGGCCGGCGAGGATCGGTCCGCCTCCGGCTTCAGTGTCGGGGTGGGTTACCACTTTCGGTGAGGATGACGTTGGCAAGTACAATGTGGCGGTTGGTGGCGGCAGGTGCGCTGGTGGGGTTGCTGAGCGGGTGCGCCCAGTCGTTCGATGCGACCTCGTTGGGAGTGCCGGCCACGATGGCGGCCGCCGCCGGTGATCCGGCTGCGGGTCAGCCCTTTCAGATCCGGACTCACACGGTGCATGCCTTCTGGGGCGTGGTGCAGCTCAAGGAGGCGCGCCTCGACCGCGCCCTTGCTTCGCAGCTGGTGGGCGGCAATGAGATCGCGCAACTCAAGATCCGGACCAAGAGCCGCTGGACCGACCTGCTGATCACGGGGTTGACGCTCGGCATCGTCGCTCCGAAGACGGTGATCTACGAGGGGGTAGTGGTCGGACGTTAGGCGACCTGCCCCCGCGGATGACGCCACGCTGGGCGTCATCCGCAAAACTTGACGGTCGTTCCCCCCTCTGACATTTTGCCAGGATGCTCGGGTCCTGGCGGCAGGTCTGGCTCCTCCTCGCGGTTCTCGCGGTCACGCTGCAGGGCGTGGTTGCGGGGGCGGCGCGATGTGAGGTTGCCAGATACGAGGCCGGTGCCGTCGCAGTCGCGCCGACCGCAGCAGACCACCACCCATCGCACGAGCACGCCGACGCCGCCGGTCCGTCGGGACCGATCGATCCCGCGTCCAGTCATCCCGGTCACCATGCAGGCGTATGTGTCTGCGCTGACGGCTGTCACCTGTCCGTCCCGCCAGGCCTCCGCCCTGCGTACCTCGCCGTTGCGATTGCACCTCCGGCTGATGCGGTCATCGTGCTGCCGACGGACCGTCCGGGATTTTCGACTGCAACCGTCCCCTTTCTTCTCCCCCCCGCACTCGCACCACCACTGACGGTTTAGGCGTTCTGTATCATCTTCAACGCGGGTGATCTCGTGCCACCGCCGGACTCGGCGGGGTTGCGACGATGCCTTCGCGACGCGTGGGAGTTCCCCCGGCACCGGTCTCCTGCCGTGGCGTCCGCCGACCGGATTCCGCGGTGACGACAACCAGGGGTCGACCCGCTCGTTTGCGGTGATACTCGATGCGCCAACGGCACGTCGCTGCGTGCCATGGCGGACCTTCGTCGTCAGGACCATCACGAAAGGGGAGGGCTCGTAAACGGTATGTCGAAAACTATCAGGCGGGACTTGGTACTCATCGCTGGGCTGTTCAGTCTCATCGGTTGTGGCGGCTCGGGGGATAAACCGGCGGTTCCGCCGCCTGCTGCGCCGACCACGGCGGCAGCCGATGCCGGTGCGCCATCGGGGCAGAATCCGGCGCTGATTGCTGCGGGTCGCGACGAATACTTCATCTGCCAGACCTGCCACATGGAGAACGGCGAGGGTGTGGCAGGCACCTATCCTCCGCTGGCCGGGTCTGAGATCGTCAATGGCCCCCCTGACCCCATGATCGCCATCGTGCTGCACGGCTTGCAGGGACCGGTGACGGTCAAAGGCCAGGTCTACAACAATATCATGGCGCCCTGGGGCTCGTTAGGCGATGACCAGATCGCCGCGGTCGTGAGCTACGTTCGCGCGTCATTCGGGAATAGCGCCAGTTCAATCACGCCGCAGGATGTCGCGGCCGTCCGCCAAGCGACAGCGTCGCGGACGGACCTGTGGACCATTGATGAGCTCCATCGTGCCACCCTGCGCTAGCGCGACGTGGTTGCTCGGCCTCCTGGCAATCGGCGCGGGCTGCGGCCCCGCGCCTCTTGCCAGAGCCGGGAACATCGCGGTTGTGGACGGTCATGCCTTTCCATCGATCGAAGGCAGCCTGGCCGCGTTCGTCTCGGTCCGGAATCAGGGGCGCGACACAGCCACGATCGTCGGGTTCGAAACCCCGGATGCCGCGCAGATCATGCTGCACCGCAACGAGGCAACCGGCGGCATGATCCGGATGATGCACCAGAGCGAGCTCGTGCTGCCGCCAGGCAGCACCGTGACGATGCGTTCTGGCGAGCTCCACCTGATGCTCGAGGGCCTCGGACGCGAGATGCTTCCTGGAGACTCGCTTCGGGTGAGGCTCGTTCTGACCGGCGAACGGTTGCTCGAGGTCGTGTTGCCGGTGGAGGGATTCGGCGATCGCGATGGGGTTGTCGATTGACTTGAATGGAGGTGCTGTGTGAAGGAACGGCTGCATCGGTGGGTGGTGACGAATGGTGCGGTGCTGGTTCGCAGCCTCGAGCGGGTCATTGGGCGGGCCTCGTTGATTCCGGACGAGCCCTTTCTCGATGGCGCCCAGTTCCCCTGGGTCAAGCTCTTGGAGGACCACGCCGAGACGATTCGTGCGGAGCTGTCGCGGGTGATGGTGCGTCACCAGGATCTCCCGAACTTCCAGGATATTTCAAAGGATCAGCGTCACCTGACGTCGGACGATGGCTGGAAGACGTTCTTCTTCTACGCGTACGGCTTTCGCGCTGCCGAGAACTGTGAGCGGTGCCCGGAGACGGCTCGGGTGCTGGCGCAAATTCCCGGCATGAAGACGGCATTCTTCTCGATACTTGCCCCGGGCAAACATATTCCCCCGCATCGGGGGCCCTTCAAGGGCGTGATTCGAGCGCACCTTGGATTGCAGGTGCCGGAGCCGCGGGAGCAGTGCCGTATCCGGGTCGATCAGGAGATTCGAGCGTGGGAGCAGGGGCGCGTCATGGTGTTTGACGACACCTATCAGCACGAAGTCTGGAATGACACAGACGGAGTGCGGGTTGTCTTGTTCCTCGATATCGTTCGACCACTCCGCTTCCCGGTCAACCTGTTGAATGCCGGGATCCTCAAGGTGATCGGGTGGTCGCCGTTCGTGCAGAACGCCGCAGACAACTATCGTGCCTGGGAGCGGGAGTTCGATCGAACCGAGCCGGCGTCCCCGCAGTGAAGAAGTGCTTGCTGGGTCTCGTCGCAGCGCAGCTGCTGACGGTTGGTTGCCGCGACGGACCCCGGGCTGGGGTTGACTTCCCATCGCCCTGGCCCAGGCCCGCCTTTACACTGACCGGCACGGATGGGACGCCCGTTGAATTTCACGAGTTTACCAGAGGACAACCTACGCTGGTGCTCTTCGGGTTTGCATCATGCCCCGATGTCTGCCCAGCGCACCTGGCGTCGATTGCCGGGGCCGCGCGGCAGCTCCCGGAAGCTGATCGCCAGCGCCTTCGTGTCGTCTTCATCACGGCCGATCCCGAACGCGATACACCTGACCGCCTGGCGCGCTGGCTTCGCGGATTCGATTCCGCGTTCGTCGGTTTGTCGGGCGATGCGGACGCCTTAGCGGAGGCTGCTCGTGCGATGCTGGTCGCCGCGCCGATGCGCTATCAGGATTCCGCCGGACGCATCGTCGTGGTCCACTATGAACGGGTGCTGGGCATCTCAGCCGATGACTCGGTCAGGGTTCTGATTCCGGCTGGGATCGGCGTCGAGCCGTGGGCTCGGGAACTGAAACGACTGGTTCGGATCCGACCGCGGCGTCGGGCCGCGTCGACAGGAGGACGTTAGCATGTCAGGTACGCTGCTGCTCGTGATCGTTGCTCAAGGCCTGGTGGGAAGTCCACCGCAACAGGACGCTGGTCCTCCGGCTCCTCTCGCAAGGTACGAAGTGGCTCTCGGACAGGACATCACGGTTGCCGACAAACTGTTTGACGAGCTGCTGAGTCCCTTCTGTCCCGGGCTGACCCTCAAGAACTGCCCCTCGCCAGCGGCCGATTCATTGCGGCGCAGCATCCGAGGGCACCTGGAGGGTGGCGCGTCGATCAGTGAGGTCAAGGCCGCCCTGGTCGATGCCTATGGCCAGACGATTCTCGGCGCCCCGCCTGCAACGGGGTTCAATCTGGTGCTGTGGGTGTTGCCGTGGGTATCTGTGGCGGCAGGTGGTGCGGCACTCGCCCTGCTGATTCTTCGTCGTCGTCGGCGCGAGGGTCCGGTTGCCCCGGTCGAACCTGAACCGGCTGCTTCCTCCGACGAGGAGCGCCACCTAGCCGCCGTCTTGCGGGACATTGCCTAACGAGGCGGTGACCCCGCCATTAGCGTGGCAACCAGGTCCGCATTGCGGCGGGCGGCCCCTCGTTCGCCCTCGGCGACCCTGAGCGCCGCGTTGCCGGCGGCCACTCGCGCAACGGGGTCCGCGAGCCAACCACTCCAGCATGCCGCCAGTTGACTGGCTGCCTCCGTCGGATCAGCCACCAACGCCACGGCGGCCCGGGCGTCAATCAGGAGCCCGGCCTCTCGACTCGTCTGCCAGCGGGGGCCGACGACGATCGGAATGGCGCAAACAGCGGGTTCAAGCACCGAATGCAGCCCGGCCCGCCCGAAGCCTCCCCCCACATAAGCCATCGCGGCGCCCCGGTAGAGTCCGGCCAGGATCCCGACACGGTCGACGATTACCAATCGGGGAACAACGCCCCGGTCCGGCAGCTCGGACAGGCGGGTGCCGCGCAGGCCCGACGCAGCCAGTCGCGCAGTCAGGGCACGGAGATGGGTGGCAACGGGCTCGTGCGGCACCAGAATCAGCCGGGCGTTGCTATGCTTGCTCTGCACGGTGCGCCAGGCGTCGACCACGACCTGTTCATCCCCCTCCCAGGTCGAGCCGGCAACCAGCGTCGCGGCGCCCTCGGTCAGATGTGCCAGGGGCCAGCTGTCGGGCAATGCGGCAACTTTGGCGAAGGCACTGTCCACTCGCGGGTCGCCAAGTACGGTAATGCGAGTGGGATCCGTGCCGAGCTCGACGAGCCGGCGGGCATCATCGGGGGCAATGGCGCCGGCGCGATCGATGGCTGCGTACCCTGGTCGAGTCAGCGCCCGCGCAACCGGACGCCGTCGGCCGCTGACCGGACTGACGGTGCCGGCAACCAGGCCTACCCGAGTGCCGCGCCGACGAGCTCGCGTGGCCAGTTCGGGCCAGAGGTCGAGCTTGGTGAACACCAGTGCTGTTGGCTCGAGCGCGCTCAGCATGGCGTCAACCTGGGTTCGCGTATCGTAGGGCAGGTAATCGGCACAGTCGACCGGCTGGCGGCGGGCCAGGGCCTCCGCCGAGGGACTGAAGAACGAGTAGACGATCTGCCAGTCGGGGTGTGCTTCGCGGAGCAGGGCGAGTACGGCCTCGGCCTGTAAACCCTCGCCTACCGAGGGCGCGTGGATCCAGAGCAGCGGACGCCGCCGATCGCGCGCGGCCTGGCTCCAGGCCTCCCACCGCGCCACCGCGCCACGCCGAGCCAGATCGCCAATCCGCAATTTGGGCGCTGCGCCGCGGATCAGGGGCAGGAGAGCTACGGCGGCGCGGGCCGCCGCACGGTAGGCGAGGCTGGTGGCGGGCACCGGTCAATCATAACCGATTCCGGGCGGGGATCGGTCCCTTGGTGGCCCTTGTCATTCCGCCCGGATCTTTCCACTTTTGGAGTGCCCCTGTGGCTGTTCTGTTCCACCGCAAACTGAGGAGGTGATCCATTGTCTAGCGAAAAACGTCGTTCGAGCTCGAGCTGGGCAAGCGGTCGCCAGGAGATCGCGTAGCTCCGAGAGCATGAGCAGGACCTCGGAGCCTGAATCGGTTCCCGGTGGTCGTCTCGAGCTCGAAGGACTTTACATCGCGCCGCTCGCCTTGTGGCGGGCGGCGCGATTGCGTTGGTGAGGTTCCGTTTCCAGGGCCGAGTTGCCGGCGGCCCGACCTTCTGCTGATCCGCCTGACTGGATCCGCGACCGTACTGTAGGCCGGAGGTTCTCCCGCTCGTGCTGCTGCTTGCTCTCGTACTGGGAACGTTCGCGCTCGCCCCGCTGGTCGGCTGGGTTGCTCGCTCGCGTGCGGCCGCCGCCGTCGCACTGTTGCCGGCGGGTCTGTTTGCCGCGTTCCTTGCGCAGCTCCCGATCGTGGCTGCTGGTGGACTCACCGAAGTCCGCTCGTGGATTCCGACGCTTGGCATTGCGGCCCGGTTCCGCCTTGACGGCCTGTCACTGCTCTTTGCGCTGCTGATCACGGGCATCGGTGCCGTCGTCTTCCTGTATGCTGCCCGCTATTTCCGGCAGAACGACAAAGCGGTCCGGTTCTTCATCACGCTGACCGTGTTTGCCGGCGCCATGCTTGGTGCGGTTCTGGCGGACGATCTGATCCTGCTGATCGTGTTCTGGGAACTGACCAGCCTGACCTCGTTCTTTCTGATCGGTTTCTACCCCGAATCGGCCGATGCCCGTCGATCGGCGCAGCAGGGGCTCCTCGTTACGGTTGCCGGCGGCCTCGCGCTGCTGGCCGGCGGCCTGATCCTGGGCACTATCGGCGGGACATTCAGCATCTCGGAGCTGATTGCCAATCGCGCGGTGCTCGCGGAGCATGCGCTGGCGCCCGTCGTGATCGGGCTCGTGGCCCTCGGGGCGTTTACCAAGTCGGCGCAGTTCCCCTTTCACTTCTGGCTGCCGAATGCCATGGTGGCACCGACCCCGGTGTCTGCGTACCTCCATTCGGCCACGATGGTCAAGCTAGGTGTCTACCTGCTGGCCCGATTCGACCCGGTCTTCGGGCAGTCGACTCTCTGGATCGGACTGCTCGTGACCGTCGGGACCCTGACCATGCTCGTCGGGTCGATGCATGCGTTGCGCAACACGGATCTCAAGCGGTTGCTGGCGTATTCGACCGTGGTGTCGCTAGGTACGCTGGTGGTGTTGATCGGCAACCCGGCTCCGATGGCGTCCGTGGCGCTTGCCCTCTTTCTGGTGGGTCATGCGCTCTATAAGGCCTGCCTCTTCCTGGTAACCGGGATCATCGACTATCGGGCCGGATCGCGGGACAGCGCGGCACTCGGCGGACTCCGCCATCGGATGCCGATCACGGCGGCGGTTGCCGTTCTGGGAGCGTTGTCGATGGCGGGGCTGCCGCCCTTTGTCGGGTTCCTGGCCAAGGAAGTGCTCTATGAGGCAACCTTGCTTGGTCGCTTCGGCTGGGTGTTGGCTGGAATCGGCGTCCTCACGAACGCGGTGATGGTGGTGGTGGCCGGGGCGGTGGCCCTGCGCTGCTTCTTCGGCCCGCTTCGGCCGACGCCACGCGAGCCGCGCGACCCGTCTGTCATGATGTGGGGCGGACCGGCGTTGCTCGCGCTGCTTGGCGTTCTCTTCGGCATCCTGCCCGAGCTGGCCGGGAATACGGTCGTGGCGGCTGCGGCAGAGGCGGCGGCAGGCGCTCCGGTGCCGTACTCGCTGGCGCTCTGGCACGGGCTGTCGGTCATGCTGCTGCTCAGCGCCGTGACCCTGGCGCTCGGTGTCGGGCTCTATCGGGGCTGGCCGCGGATTCAGCGGGCGCTGGCTGCGGCGGATTGGATCGACCGGCACGGTCTCGATGGGGGCTACGATCGTGCGTTGCATGGTTTGCAGCGCGTCGCGGCCTGGCAGACCAGCCGGCTGCAGCACGGTAGTCTGCGCGGCTACCTGTGGGCAACTCTCGCCGTCTTTACCGTGGGGGTCGGCGGAGCCCTGCTCCTGGGCGGAGGCGTCGCCTGGCCGGGCGGTCCGCCGGAGGGGCTGGGGCCGGTGGTCGTGCTTCCGATTCTACTCGTCATTACCGCCCTTGCGGTGGGAATGGCGCCGAACTTCGTAGCCGGATTGGTCGCCGCTGGTGTCGTGGGCTTTGTCGTCGCGGTGATCTACCTGTTTCAGGGGGCCCCCGACCTTGCCTTCACCCAGTTTCTGGTCGAGGCTCTCGCGGTGGTGATTCTGCTGGCCATCGTCCGATTCCTTCCCTTCCGTGAACCTGAGTTCCGAACCCCGGCAGAGCGGCGCAACGATGCAGCGCTCGCTGCGGGGTTTGGGGCCGTTGTGACGGTCGTTCTGCTGGCTGTCGTCTCAGGTGCCTTTGATCCTCAGGTCTCGGACTTCTTTCGTCAGGCCAGCCAGCCTGAAGCACACGGGCGCAATCTGGTCAACGTGATCATCGTCGACTTTCGCGGGATCGACACCCTGGGTGAAATCATGGTGTTGAGCCTCGCGGCCATCGCCGCCGCCGCGGTCGTCAAGAGCGTCCGCCGGCCCGGTCAGGGGGAACGATGAAGAGTTCGGTCATTCTGCGCACCGGGGGGCGGCTGCTGCTGCCGGTCTCGGGCCTGTTCTCGCTCTACATCCTGCTGCGTGGGCACAATGAGCCCGGCGGCGGATTCATCGGCGGGTTGATCGCCGCTGCCGGGCTCGCGATCTACGCCTTGCCGCGCGGTCGTGAAGCACTCTACCGGGTCCTTCTGATGCGGCCGGCAACGCTGGCGGCTCTGGGGCTCCTCCTTGCTGTCAGTGGCGGTCTGCCTGGCTTGCTGGTCGGCGAGCAATTCCTGGCGCATCAGTGGGCCGCCCCCGGAGGGTTCGCGATCGGAACGACACTGATATTTGATGCGGGCGTCTATCTCGTCGTGGTCGGGTCAGTGCTGCTCTTCCTCTCACTGTACTTGGAGGACTGAGCGGTGGAGCTGCCCTTCGTTCTCGCGGTTGGTGTGCTGGTCGCGGTAGCCGTGTACATGCTGCTCTCGCGGAACGTTCTTCGGATGCTGCTCGGGTTTCTGGTGCTGACGAACGGCGTCAATCTCTCGCTGTTCATTGCAGGCCGCTTCGGGTCGCGGGTCCCGCCGTTGGTGCCCGAGGGCGAAACGACGATTGCCGTGAGCGCGAACCCGCTGCCGCAGGCGCTGATTCTGACCGCCATCGTAATTTCCTTTGCACTCGCTGCTTTTACCGCGGTGCTGCTCCACGGGGCCTACCGTAAGCTTGGCACCGTTGACAGCGATGCCATGCGAGAGGCCGAGGGTCGTTCGTCGGCCTCGGTGCCCGCGGCCGATCCGGAGGTTACATGACGGATCATTGGTTGCTGACCCTGCCGGCTGCCATCCCGATGGTCAGCCTTGCACTCTGCACCGTGCTGGCGCGTCATCGGCGGGCGCAGCGGATCGTCAGCCTGACCTCCAGCGTCGGGCTCTTGGTTGCCTCACTGGCTCTCCTGGCTGCCGTCTTCGATGGTACCGTCCTGGCCACTCAGTTCGGCGGATGGCGAGCGCCGTTCGGTATCACGTTCGTTGCCGACCTGTTCTCCGCGGCCATGGTGGTCATTACGGGTATCATGGCGGTGGCCGTTGGGGTTTATGGCCTGGTGGACCGCGCTCGGCGCCGAGAGCGCGCGCTATACCACCCACTCTACCAGGGCTTGCTGCTCGGCGTGGTCGGCGCGTTTCTCACCGGTGACATCTTCAACATGTATGTCTGGTTCGAGATCATGCTGATCTCGTCGTTCGGCCTGCTCGTCATCGGCGGGTCGCGGGAACAGCTGGATGGCGCCGTCAAGTACGTGGCGCTCAATCTGGTCGCAACCACGCTCTTCCTGCTGGGCGTTGCATTTCTCTACGGAGCCACGGGTACGCTCAATCTGGCACAACTCGCCGGGATCGTTCCCACGCTGGAGAATCGGGGCCTGGTCACGGCCATCGCCGTGCTGCTGGTCCTCGCGTTCGGCGCCAAGGCTGCGGTCTTTCCGCTCTTCTTCTGGCTGCCGGCCGCGTACCATACGGCAGCTGCGCCGGTGGTCGCCATCTTTGCTGCGATGCTCACCAAGGTCGGGGTCTATGCGATGATTCGCGTCGTGACCCTGGTCTTTCCAGGAACGGCGCTGATCAGTTCGATCATCGGCGCCATTGCCATCTTCACCATGGTGACCGGTGTGCTCGGCGCAGCCGCGCACTACGATGTCCGTCGGATTCTGTCGTTCCATATCATCAGCCAGATCGGCTACATGCTGTTCGGCCTCGCCATAGCCACACCGCTGGCTGTGGCCGGTTCGATTTTGTATGTGATCCATCACATCGTCGTCAAGGCCAATCTGTTCCTGTTGGCCGGGGTCATCAATCGGGCGGCTGGCTCGTTCGATCTGAAGCAGATCGGTGGGTTGGTGCGGAGCGCGCCGCTGGTTGCCGCGCTCTTCGTCGTCCCGGCCTTCTCGCTGGCCGGGCTCCCGCCGCTGTCGGGGTTCTGGAGCAAGCTGGTCGTCATCAAGGCGGGCTTCGAGGCGGGGCACCTCGTGCTCGCGGTGACCGGCCTGGCCGTCGGCGTGCTGACGCTCTATTCGATGCTCAAGATCTGGAACGAAGCGTTCTGGAAGCCGCAATCCGAACTGTCGCGGATCGCGGCGGATCGCTGGCGCCGGTATCCGGTGGTGCGGCGGACCATGCTGATGCCGATTGCCGCGCTGGCGGCTATCACGCTGACGATTGGCTTTGCCGCCGAACCTTTCGTTGAGTTCTCGACTCGGGCCGCGGCGCAGTTGCTCGCGCCCGAAGCCTACATCAGTGCTGTGCTCCCGGAAACCGCCGTTGCGGTCGAGAGCGCCAGCGAGATCGGACGGTAGACCATGATACGTCGAGCGATCGGCTGGGTGTGGCTCCTGCTGCTGTTCGGGCGTGAGTGGGTCCGGTCGGTTTGGGACGTGGCGATAACGGTGCTTTTCCCGCAGCGCGTGACGCAGTCAGCGATCGTCGCGATTCCGCTCGATGTCAAAACCGACGGCGGCATTACGCTGCTTGCCAACATGATCACGCTGACACCGGGGACGACTACGTTGCACGTCTCCGACGACCGGAGCGTGCTCTATGCGCACGTCCTCAACGTGACACCGAATACGGTCGCGGGGATCAAGCAGGGCTTCGAACGTCGAGTCCTGGAGGTTCTGGGATGACGGGAGCTGGATTTCTTCAGTTCGCCATCGTGGCGTCGGCCACCATGCTGGTGACCGCCTGCGTGCTCGTGGTGATCAGAGTCGTGCGTGGACCGAGCGCGGCTGATCGTATCGTAGGCCTCGACATGCTGGGTTCGCTCGGTGTCAGCGCGGCTGCGGTTGCGGTCATCGCGTCGGGCTCGGTTGCCTTCATCGATATTGCACTCGGTATCGCGCTGGTCGGGTTCCTGGGCACGGTCGCGTTCGGCGCCTTCATGGAGCGTGGGACGCTGCAGGATGAGGAGGAGGACGTATGAGGGAGTGGATTGCCGGCGGCCTGCTGCTGATTGGCGGCGCCATCGTGCTGATTGCCGGAATCGGAGTGCTCCGGCTGCCCGACTTCTTTACCCGCATGCATGCCGCGACCAAGGCGGGCGCCGCGGGGTCTGGCTTTATTCTGCTGGGGGTGGCTACGCTGCATCCGGAGCTAGCTACGTGGGGTAAGGCGGTGGTCGCCATCGTGTTTCTGCTCATGACCACGCCAATCGCTGCACACTTGCTGGGGCGCGCGGCCTACGTCGGGGGTGTGTTGCTGTGGGATGGCACCATCGAAGATCGCCTCGAGGAGGCGCTTCGCCGGGGTACTTTCAATGAGGTGCTGCCGCCGCCGCGCCCGGAGTCCCGCTCCGGGCCGGTCTGAATCCTGACGCGAGCAGGAAGCGTAGAGCCTTGACTATGCCGGCAGCCTCTTACTGGTCGAAGACACGGGCCCCTCGGCACAGCTTGCTCTTTGCCTTGCCGTTGCTGCTCCTGTATGAGGCACTGGCCTACCTGCTGAGTGGGGATGCCATTGCCGGGGTGCGTAACGGCGCCGACGTGCTGCTCAAGAGCGCGTTCCTGGCGTTGGGCGGGCGACACGGCCTGACGGTCTTCGCGGTCCTCCTGCTCAGCGTTGGGGCGGTCCTGGTGGTTCGCGATCGGCGGCGCGGGCCGATCGAGCCGCGGCTGTTCGCGGGGATGCTGGGAGAGTCGCTCGTCTACGCGGCATTGCTGGGCGTCGTAGCCGGCACCCTCACTTCGCTCCTGATGGGCCGGCTCAGCATCGTGCTCGCGGCTGGGGCGTTCGACCAGTTCAACTTTCCGACCCAGGTCATGATCTCGCTTGGCGCCGGGCTGTATGAGGAACTGGTGTTTCGGGTGCTGCTCGTATCCGGACTGGCCTGGCTGGCCACGCGTGGCCTTGGCTGGTCGCCCCGAGCTGGCGCCGTGACGGCCATCGTGCTCGGCGCGCTCATCTTCTCCGCCTTCCACTACGTCGGCCCGTACGGCGACCCGTTCCAGCTCGACTCGTTCACGTTTCGGGCCGTGGCCGGCGGCATCTTCAGCGGCCTGTACCTGACTCGAGGCTTTGGGATCGCGGCCTGGACCCACGCGCTCTACGATCTGCTGCTCGCAATCTTTCGCTAGCTGCGCTGGGGCTACCGTGTCGGGTAGCTGGCCACTCGTCCGACCGTCAGAATGTCACCTTCAGGCTCCTGGCGCCTGGTCACGATCCGATCCGCGGCAAATGCCACCCCGTACTCCTCCCGACTCGCGGGGCGGAAGCAGCCGGTTGGCACGCCAGCTTCGTTGAGTCGGATATAGACCTTGCTGCCTGAGGCAACGGGGGGGTGAAAGCCGAGCCAGAATCCGTTGCCCGCATCCGGCCCGTGCCAGGCGATGCCGGGACGAGTGGCCGGATAGTGTTTCAACATCTCCATTGCTTCCGGTGAGCTCCATCCGCGCTGCTGGAGGAACCGATGTCGTGCGTCAACCGAGTCACGGTCTTCCTGGCTGACAGGCGGGTCTTTGATGTCGAAGACGAAGACACGGACGGTGCGACCGGCGGCCGACAGCATCTGGACCTCGGGCTTGGCATCATCATGAACCAGGATATGCTGCTCGGTTGTCCCGAACAGTGTTCGCCTGGGAAAGTTCACCCGGAGCGCTCCGCGTTCCTTGTTGCGGGTGATGATCCTGATCTCTGGACCCGGGAACTTGGCCCGAATGCCTTCGGTGCTCCCTGCGCCGGGGCGCCAGGCCACCAGATCGATGCTGGGCCGATGATGCCCCTTGTCGGGGATTCCCTCAGTCAGGTGATGGTTGGCGCCGAAGACGAGCGTGCCGTCGCCGAGGCGTCCCATCAGGCCGGCCACGCCGAGCGAGGGTACCGCGCCGTGGCCGATGGCCCGAACGAACCCGTTGTTGGTGAACAGCGAGATGCGCGCCGCATTGACGTCGCGTACGGCAATGGTATCGCCAGCCCAGCGGAACAGATACGCCGCGAGGCCGTATTCTCCCGGCCCCTCGCCCAACTGACCGAGGCGGGCCACCTCCTGCCCGGTGGGCGCAATGACCCGGATCGTCTTGGCGGTGCGGTCGAGGAAGGCGAAACGACCGTCTTGCATCAGGAGGTACTGCCCGGCTACCGCCGTCTCTTCAGCCACGATACCCTCGGGCCAGGCCGAGGGTCCGGCCGGCGCCCGGCAGGCGGTCGGGTTGGTAAGGGCTCGGGCCAGGGTCGAACGGTCGATGCGCACGGTGTCGATTGACGACGGGGTTGGGGGCAACGCTGTGGGGTTGGCATTGCTCAGGAACCAGCTGGCGATGACTACGATAGGCAGCATCTCGGCCTCTCCGTGGGCGGGAGTATTGTGTCCAGGCCCGCCGCGCCCGGCCGGTCCCTCCTTTGGTTATCGGGGCCAGCTGGGCATCCCTTGAGCGGAGGCCGACTCCGAGAACCTCGCGGCGCCACATCAACCGACCATCAACCGGACCGTGCCTGGCCCTGGTCGGGAGCTGCATCCGATGGAGTTGCTTTGGGGGAAATCGCGAGTTGAGGATCGGTTGATCGCCGTCTGGTAGCGTCGGGAGTGTGTCAGCTGGTGAGGATGCGGCGCACAGAGTGGAGCGGAGCGGAAGCCCCGATGATCGGTCCGGTCGCCCGAACGATCATCGGGGGCCGCGGCGTGCTTTACTGGGGTGGGGCCGGCGTCGTGGCCGCCACATCGGCAATCCGGAGCCACTGTCCGTCGACCAGATGCCAATGGATCATGTAGCTGCCGGACTCCGTGACAGACGAGCGCGCGCCCGGTGGGGTAATCGACAGTGAGTAGTCGCCGAGCTCGACGGCAAGCGGGCCGTGTCGGGTGACGGAACGGGCTCGCGTCGTGATCGCGGCGTTGACCTTGGCCATCTCGCCGACCACGCCGGCAATCGCTTCACGCCCCTTGAAGGGCGGCTGGCCGCTGATGATCAGCTCGCCATCGGGCGCGTACTGCGCAGCAACCACGTCGCCCATCCCGGAACTGAAGGCCCCGTTGAACTCGAGGTTGAGCGAGTCGATGACTCGCTTCACCTCGGCGGTTTCGGCCGCTTCGCGCTGTACCTTCTGCTCGGGAGATTCGGCCGGCGGTGAGGGCGAGCAGGCAGCCAACAGGAACGCGACCGGTACCAGGCGTCTCATGGAAAAACCTCTGTCAGGGTTGTAGGGGTGGGCCTCGGGAAGCATACTTCGCCGGAGCCACCGCAGCCAGCTTGAACCAAAGCAGCCCTTTCGAGGATTCGCCAGGCAGTCACTGCGGACCCTCCCCCGTTGTCCAGAGTCGGAGCCTGAATGAGGAAAGCAGTCGGCCGGGGTCGCGTCTGGCGTGTGAGTACGGCTGTGATGGCATTCCACGTTGTCGCGGCTTGCGGTCCGGCAGTGGAGACGGTAGAACGCCGGGACAGTTTGGGGGTCGCGATCGTCGAATCGCATGCTCCGGCATGGGGCGTCGGCCCGTCCTGGCAGCTCGACACGTCTCCTCGTCTGTCGCTGGGCCGAGACGACGGGGAGCCTGCCGAACTGTTCCACCGGCTTGTCGCGACGGTTCGCCAGCCGAATGGCGATGTTGCCGTAATGGATGGGGCTACTCAGGAATTGCGCCTCTTCGATAGTGCCGGGCGGCATCGTTGGACCTTCGGGCGACGGGGGGGCGGCCCCGGTGAGTTTCGGCAGGTTCTCACCTTGCTCAGGTGGCCCGGCGACTCCCTGGCGGTCTTCGATTTCATGGTCGGACGGATCACCGTGGTCTCACCCGATGGCAAGCTCGGACGCATCACGACCGTGCTCGCCGGCGGTCCGGGCGTTCATGGCCTCCAGATCGTTGATGATTCCATTCTGGTTGCCAAGGCAATAATGATGACTGCGCTCTCCGGGTCAGGACACACCCGGATTCCCGCAGCAATTGTGACGACGCCGCTGGCGCGCTTGGACCCTGATACCATCGCGATCGTGCCAGGCGAGGAGACGATGCTTCTCGGCGGTGGAGGCAGCGGTGGAATCCTGTACGGCAAGGACGCCGCTCTTGCGGTCGCAGGGAGTGCGATTGTCGTTGGGACGGCCGAGCGGCTCGAGATCATGTGGTTTGACGGGGCGGGTCGCATTGCGCAGCTTTCAAGGGTTCCCGGTTTCAACCTCTCGATTCCACCTGCGGAGCGAGCTGCCGAGCGGCAGTTTCTCCTTGGCGCCAACCCAACGCCCCAGGTAGTGGCGCGCGTCGATGCCATGCCTGCGCTCACGATGCGGCCGGCGTATCGGTCGCTCATCGGCGATCCGACCGGTGCGGTGTGGGCGGAGCCTCACCGACCCTTCTCGGATCCCGAGGGGCCCCGTCCTTGGCAGGTGTTTGCGCCAACCGGCGAATGGCTTGGCCCGTTCCAGATGCCGCCCCGGTTCCGTGCCTTCGACATCGGTCGGGATTACCTCCTGGGCGTTCAGACTGATTCGATGGGGGTTGAGCGGGTTCGGCTGTTCCAGCTCAACCGGGCCTAGCCGGCTCGGCGGCATCCGGACGGTGGGCCCGTGGCAGACCGAGCCTGTTGTGCCTGGTTCTATGCCCGCCGTCCTGCCGACCGATGCTGGGTCAATGGACCCTGCACCTAGCCGATCCCATCCACTACATCCGATCCGACCACCCGACTAGCTTTCCAAGCTGCCATTTTGGCGTTACTTGCCCTTCATCTTCGGTCAGGTTCAGCACCATGAGCGATTCGACGTCCCTTCTCCAGACCCCGTTGGCCGAGATCCACCGCACTTCCGGCGGCAAGATGGTTCCGTTCGCTGGGTGGGAGATGCCGGTTCAGTACACCTCGGGCATCATGGCCGAGCACCAGGCGGTGCGGACGGCCTGTGGTGTCTTCGACGTATCTCATATGGGTGAGTTCGAGGTCACCGGGCCCGATCGCAATGCGTTCGTCAACCGGGTCACCTGCAACGACGTTTCGGCGCTGGCTACCGGCCAGGTCCAGTACTCGGCGCTGCTCACCAAAGAAGGCACCTTTGTCGACGACTGCACCGTGTACCGTTTCGATGACAAGCTGATGCTGGTCGTCAACGCGGCCAACCGTGCCAAAGCCTGGGAGCACATCGTCGACCTCAAGGGCGGCGCCAACATCCGGCTCCGCGATATCTCTGACGACATCGGCCTGCTTGCTGTGCAGGGCCCGCAGGCCCACGAACTGCTCCAGCCGATTGCGAGCGTGGCGCTCGATGCCATTGGCTACTATCACCACACGACCGGGCGGATCGGCGGGGTCGACTGCTTCATTTCCCGGACCGGCTATACGGGTGAGGACGGCTTCGAGATCTACTGCCGCTGGCGCGACACCGTGGCGCTCTGGGAGGCGGTGGTCAAGGTCGGCGCCAAGCCGATTGGCCTTGGTGCGCGCGACTCGCTGCGGCTCGAGATGGGGTACGCGCTCTATGGGCAGGAAATCGACGATACCATCACGCCACTCGAGGCCGGCTTGGGCTGGATCGTCAAGCTCGACAAGGGCGCGCCGTTCGTCGGCGCCGAGGCGCTCCGGTCGCAGAAGGAGCGTGGCGTGACCCGCCGGATGGTGGGCTTCAAACTGCTGGGTCGCGGCGTGCCTCGCCCGGGCTATCCGGTCTGGATCGATGGCCGCCAGGTCGACCAGGTGCGCAGCGGCACTCAGAGCCCGTCACTCGGTGTGCCGATCGGAACCACCTTCCTTCCGGCGGCGCAGAGTAAGGTTGGGACGCAGTTCGAGGTCGAGTGCCGGGGTGAACGGATCCCGGCCGAGGTGGTCAAGCGCCCCTTCTGGGACAAGGGATCGGTGCGCAAGGCGTGAGATGAGCGGCGTGCGCGCGGTCCGGGTGGCCATTCTCACCGTTTCCGATGCCGGTGTGCGCGGCGAGCGCGCCGATACCTCGGGCGATGCGATTGCCGCGTGGGCGGCCGAGCGCGGCTACCCCGTCGAGGCCCGGGCGCTGGTTGCGGACGAGGTTGCCGAGATCGTTCCCGTGCTGGTGCAATGGGCCGATCAGGCCATGGCCGACCTCATCCTCACCACAGGCGGTACCGGCTTGACGGCGCGTGACGTCACGCCCGAGGCCACGCGCGCCGTGCTCGAGAAGGACGCGCCCGGGATTGCCGAGGCGATTCGGATGACGGCATATCCGAAGACCCCGCGGGCGGTGCTCTCTCGAGGCCTGTCCGGCAGCCGGGCGCGGAGCCTGATCGTCAACCTGCCGGGTAGTACCGGCGGGGTTCGGGATGGTCTCGCGGTGCTGGCGCCGCTGGTCGAACACGTCGTGGACTTGCTGCAGGGAGTGCGGACCGGGCATGGCTGACATCGTTCTCACGCTGGCGGACCTCGAAACCGCCGTTCCGTTGAACGCTGCGTTGGAGCAGGCGGGGTTCACCACCTCGCTCGTCTCGGCGGTCGACGACGGTCGGGCGGCAGTCCGGCGTGAGCAGCCCGAGCTGGTTATCCTCACGGGGGCGGTTCATGAGGGGCCCGCGCTCGAGCTGATCACCTACGCTCGCGACCTCGAGATCTACACCCTCGCGCTGCTCGAGCCGACCGATTCGGAGCGGGGCGAGCGCATCGAGCGCCTCGGCGCGACGCAGGTCGCTCCCAAGCCGGTGCCGATCGTCGAAGCGGTTGCCATGGCGCGGCGGCTAGTCGATCGCCGAAAACTGCAGCAGCGCATCGGCATTATCGGGCAGAGCAGTGCCATCCATGAGGTCCTGGTCAAGATCGAGCAGATGGCGCCCGTCTCGACGACGGTGCTGATCCAGGGCGAATCGGGCACCGGCAAGGAGCTCGTTGCCAAGGGTCTGCACGACCTCTCGCCTCGGCGCGGCAAGCCGTTCATCCCGGTCAACTGCGCGGCGCTCCCGGAAACGTTGCTCGAGTCGGAACTGTTTGGTCACGAGAAGGGTGCATTTACCGGGGCGGCGGAGCGTCGGCTGGGCCGATTCGAGCTGGCTGACGGCGGCACCATCTTTCTGGACGAGATTGGCGAAGTGCCGCAAGCCGTGCAGGTTAAGCTGCTCCGGGTGCTCGAGACCCGATCCTTCTTTCGAGTCGGCGGCACTCAGCCGATCAAAGTGGATGTGCGGGTGGTGGCGGCAACCAACCGGGCACTTCGGGAATCGGTGGCCAGGGGCGAGTTCCGGGAAGACCTGTACTACCGGCTCAGCGTCCTCAACATCGACCTGGCGCCGCTGCGGGATCGGCGGGAAGACATCTCGATCCTGGTGCGCCGCTTCATTCGGGAGTTCTCCAAGCAGCACGACCGGCCCTTCCGGGGTATTACCGCGGAGGCCATGGCCCTGCTGATCCGGGCGCCGTGGCCCGGGAACGTCCGACAACTCCGGAATCTGGTCGAATCGATGGTCGTTTTGGCGCCCGGAACCGAGATCCGGGCGTCGGACATCCCTCCGGAAGTGTTGGAGGGAACCCACACCTTGCTGCCCATGGTCGTCAATTCGGGCGGCCGGCAGCCGTCGAGCCAGGAGCTCGAGTTCATCTTGCGCGGGCTGATGGACCTTCGTTTACAGGTCGAAGAGCTCCGTCGCCGCCTCGATGACCGTCCTGCGAAGGTCCAAGTGATCGAAATTCCAGAGTCGTCCCTCTCGCCTTTGCACGAGATCGTGCCAGACGTTGCACCCCCCGATGTGCTCTATCGCTCTGGCATGACTATGGCTGAAGTTGAAAAGGCGACAATAGGCGCCGCACTCCGAGAGTCTCACGGAAACCGTCGCCAGGCGGCTGCAAAGCTTGGCATTGGTGAGCGAACGCTCTACCGTAAGATCAAGGAGTACGGACTCGACTGACGGGCCAGGTGTAAAAAAATAAGGCACTGGAACTTGACTTTGATCCGATCAATGTTGATCGTTCTTGCGTCACCCCCAGAGCTATTCAGGGCGTAGCGTGCATTTCGTCATCGATGACGAGGCCTGCGTCGGCTGTCTGGCGTGCGTCCGGGTGTGTCCGAGCAACGCGATTGCGGTCGCACCGGACGGCTCGTGGGTACGCGTCATTGACGAGGCCTGCGTGCACTGCGGGCTGTGTGTCCCGGAGTGTCCTCATGGCGCGGTCGATGTCACCGGTGAGCTGGGGCACGCCGTCGCGATAGCTGCGGAGGGAACGGGCGCGCTGATCCTCGACACCGAGTGCGCCGCGCACTTTTACCCGGCGGTGCCGGAGCAGGTCGTCAACGCCTGCTATGCGGCGGGGTTCCGGCTCGTGTCGCGCGGCGTGATCGGTGACGAGCTGGTGGCGATGGAGTATCTCCGGCTCTGGCAGAGTGAGACCTGGGGTACACTGATCCGGTCGACCGACCCGGTGGTCGTGGCCACGGTGCGGTCGGAGTTCCCCGAGCTGGTGCCGTACCTCGCGCCGGTGGTGTCGCCGGTCGTCGCCGAGGCTCGCTACCTGCGTTCGATGCAGCCGGAGGAGATCAAGATCGTCTATGCCGGTCTGACGCCGATGGCGGGGGTCTCGGATGTCGATGCGGCGATCACCTTCGCGGAGTTGGACGAGCTCTTCCGGGCCCGCGGGGTCCATGTGCAGGCTCAGCCGACGGTCTTTACCCGAGTGCCGCAGGAACGGCGTCGTTATCTGAGCGTCGCGGGCGGGTTGCCGGTTACTATGCTCGAGGATGCCAAGCACTCGAGCCGGCGGTTTCAGAAGGTGCGCGGGTTGTCGGCGCTCAAGGCCATCTCGCGGGCCGTCACGGTCGATCGGATCGATCTTGGTTTTGTCGATGTGCTCTCGTATGAGGGAGCGCTCGACCACCCGCTGTCGGGACCGCGCGACCAGTTGTACTGGCGGCGGGCCGTGGTCCAGAACACCGAGCCGCCGCGGAGTCGGGTGCCGGTGGTCGAGGCGGGGGTCGTGGCCAGTGTCGGGGCGGTCTTCGACATCCGTCCGCGGACCAACGCGGGTGCCGAGCCTGAGCAGGTCGAGCAGGTCCTGGAGGCCATCGGGCTCGGACCGAACGGGCGGCCCTGGGACTGTCGGGCCTGCGGCTACGACACCTGCCGCGCGTTTGCGGAGGCTGCGGCGCTGGGGCGGGCCTCACTCAAGCAGTGCGGGCCGTACCAGGAGCGACAGGCCGAAGAGGCGCATCGGGCGGCGGCGACGGATCTGCTGACCGGGTTGGCGACGTTCCGGGTTCTCCGGGATCGGCTGACGCACGAAGTCGAGCGCAGCAAGCGCAGCGGCGATCGCTTTACGGTGCTGTTTCTTGACCTTGACCGGCTCAAGCAGGTCAACGACCAGTTTGGGCATGAAGCGGGCAACGAGGTCTTGAAGGAAGTGGCGCTCGAGATTCGGGCCGCGGTCCGCGCCTCGGACCTGGCAGCGCGGTACGGGGGCGACGAGTTCGTCGTCATTCTGACTCGGACCGACCTGGTCGGTGCGGAGCGGGTGGCGGAAGCGCTTCGGCGCGGCGTGGAAACGGTGGGGCAGCGGATGGGGTTCCCGGTGACCGTGAGCATCGGCATCGCGGAGTACGATCCGGATCGGCCCAGCGGCGGCGATCTGCTGGTCAACGCAGATCGGGCGCTGTACCGCGCCAAGGCGGCGGGACGCAACACGGTGGTTTAACGGTGACAACCGAAGGACGGACAGAGTGACGGGACCCAATCCACTGCGCCAGGACATCGGCTCGGCCAAGCCGGTCGAGAGCATGCCGGACCCGTGGGGCGTGCGGCGGGCGGAGAACCTGCTCACCACCCTCGAGGGTGTCCTCTCGGCGCGGGTGGTGACCACCCCGTTGGGCGAGGTCAGCGAGATCCACGTGCTGGCGCAGTCCGGGTTGCAGCCGAAACAGTTGGTACGCAACATCGAGTCGGCCCTGCTGGCGCAGCTCGGTCTCAAGGTCGATCATCGCAAGATCAGCATTGCGCAGACCGCCGAAGTGCGTCCGATGGAAACCATCGAGCGGGCCTCGGTGCGGGAGCGTGCGATGCAGCGCGGGGTGCTCTTCGAGGACCTCGTCGTGCGTGGCAGCGACCGTCCGCTGCGGGTCGTGGTGCAGGTGTCGCTGTCGATTGCCGGTCGGCAGGAGGCCGCTGACGAAGAGACGACGGACACGCCTCGCGGCCGGGTCGAAGGCGCGGCGCGGGCGACCGTGTCGGTGCTGCAGCGGTTGCTCGAAAAGCACAGCCTGATGGTCGAGAATGTTCAGGTCGTCGAGGCGGCCGATCGGAGTGTGGTGTTCGTGGCGTTGCAGGGCATGGGAGGCCGGGATGGCGTGCTGCTCACTGGCACCGCCGAGATCCGGCAGAGCCCGGAGCGGGCCGCCGTGTTTGCGGTTCTGGACGCGACCAATCGTTGGGTGGACGCGCGGCGTCCGGCCTGATCGAGGTGTAGGACTCGACCTGCAGATGCAGGTGAGTGGGTGGTTGACTCCATGCGAGTGAAAGGAATGTAGGGAGGGGGGCCCGGTCTTCGAGGAAGTGTGAGCGGAGCCGAGCGGACAACTGAGCGGAGCGTTAGGTGGGCTATAGCGAGGCCTGCCGTCCCGAGGGACTGTGATTGACCCGGAGGGGAGGTGATAACGCTCATGATCAGCTGGCTCGCGGCCGTAGCTGGCGGTGCAGTGGACTTCTTAGTCTCGCTGCTCTTCGCTGAAGGCGTCGACTGGAGGTAGTTGATCGCGGCCCCTCTACCCGTAATCATGATGCGTTTGACCAAGGTGCACGTTTTCGTCGCGGCGACCGTCGCAGTAGCGATGATCGGACTCGGTCTCGCATGGCCCACAGCCGGGGCGTTCCCGGGCGTGTGGGGCATAAGCGTGTTATTGCTGGTCGCGTTTCTCCTTCAAGTCAGTGCTACAATCAGTCGGGGTGGCGGGGCCGACGGATCCCTCTCCTTCGTTGTCCACCTTGCTGCAGGTCTGCTCTTTGGCCCGTTTTGGGGTGCTTTGACCGCTGGCGCTTCGACGTTATTGAGTCAGGTCCTGCTCAAACGTGAACCGATCAAGGCAAGCTTCAACATTGCGCAGCGTTCGATTGCGGTACTAGCAGCGATGTCAGTCTTTGATGCCTTAGGGGGGGTCGTCCCTCCTCCCATGCTGCTGCCTGGGGTAGGGGTCGAGACAGGTGAGGTGGTGTTAACAGTCCTTGCATTCCTGGCCGCCGCGACGGTCTACTTCATCGCCAATTCTGTCCTGGTTGCAGCTGCGGTTGCGCTGTCGAGCGGGAAATCCTTCGGTGAGGTATGGGCAACTAGTCATTTGTGGGTGTTCGGTTATGACGTTGGCGCCAGCGCAATTGCACTGTTTGTCGCCTGGTTGTATCTGAAGTTTGACGGCCCATCCGTTCTGTCTCGTGTCGGATTCCTGCTATTCATTATTCCGCTGATCGTTGCGAAGCACGTCTATGCCAAGCTCAATGCGGTAAAAGGTCTCTACGACGAGCTGGAGCAGGCTCACGAACGGCTCGAATTGGCGTTGCGTGAGCAGCTTGAAATGATGGTTAAGTCGATCGAAGCTAGGGATCCATACACGTCAGGTCATTCGCGTCGGGTTGCGGCCTTGTCGAAGGCGATAGCCCAGGACCTCGGCATTACGGGGGATGATCTTGTTGAGGTTGAGACCGCAGCGCTTCTCCATGACGTAGGGAAGATTCACGAGGAGTTTGCCCCGCTCATCCAAAAGGAAGGTCGGTTGACCCAGGAGGAGTGGGAAATAATGAAGACGCATGCGGCAAAGAGTGCAGAGTTGGTCGGTTTGTTCTCGCGATTTCAGGGGAACGTCCAGAACTGCGTTCGGTCGCACCATGAACGATGGGACGGCAAGGGATATCCGGATGGCAAGTCGGGGGAGGAAATTCCGCTTGGTGCACGCGTTATCATGATCTCGGATACGATCGATGCTATGACGACGGACCGCCCCTACCGAAATGCACTTTCGTTCGAAAAGGTCATTGCGGAACTTCAGAAATATCGCGGAAGTCAGTTCGACCCGATGGTTGTGGATGGCGCTATCAATTCTGTCACAGTTCGGCGGCTGGTCTCGGACAAGGAGTTCCTTGCCGAACACACAGTCCCAAGGCATGTCCCTGCGAAATCACCACGCCCGGCGCTGCGATCGCAGTCTAGCTTTCTTGAGGCTCTCCGAGCTAGCGCGACCCCAAACTGATACCTGCAGGTCAGTGCGTACGCAAACGCGCTACTTCTAGTCCAATCTGGCGAACTGCTTCTTGAGTTGGCGAGGGAATCTGACGTTCGAGGGCACGCGCTTCTCGATCCAGAACATCGATTGGGACCGGTCGAAACGTTTCGGGTGTTCGTCGCAGGGCCTGTGTTAGCTCGTAGCGATCGAGTGCGTCCAACTGCTCTCGCTGGTGCCAGGCAGAGGTTGCGATCCGAGTGAGTTCCAAACGTTCCTCGTCTGAGGACGCAACAATCGTTGCCCATCGTAAGAAGATTCCAGTCAGGCCTCGGGTCAACGGGATGCCATGCTGTTCGATGGTGGCCTTGCGCGCCAACGCCGATGCTTTTCGTTTGTGCCCGCAAAGCCACAGTACGTCTGCTTGATGAAGCATCCATATCTGGTGGATCCAGCCTTGGTCGAATTTGCAGATCCGTTCGCTTGAGATGCTCAGGTGCTTTAGTGCCTCTTCGTGCCGTCCCAGAGTTGCGAGCGAGAAAGAAGCGCTGTAGGCGGACATCTCTTGGGTCGGCGCATCTGCGCGGCTGCCTGCGTCTCCCGCATGGCGGATGGCCTCATCGAAGCGGCCCAGTCGTAGGCATGCCAGTGCCGCGTTTCCGGATGCGAGAGAGGTTAGGTTATGGTTGTCGATTCGTCGTCCAAGGCGAATCGCCTCGACCAGGTGATCGTACGCAGTGTGGTAGTCACCCCTAGCGATCCGGAAGACGCTCAGGCCTATCTCGAGGCGTACCGCAACGGTATTTACCGCTCCAATCTCGTCAAGAATCTGACGCGCTTGAGTGGCTGCATGCTCGCCCTCATCAAGCTTTCGTCGGTAGAAAGCAAGGTTGGCTCTCGCCATCAGGACTCGGGCACAGTCGCTTGGAGACGGCGGGTCAGGGATGTTCCTCAGACGCGACTCGACGTACTGTACAAGGGTCTCATCTCGAAGGCCGCCAGCCATAAACGCGCCCAGCGCTATTGCGCGTCCCGCGCTGGCTGGTTCAGTGCATCCGATCTGTAGCAACTCGTCGATGTGCTGGCGTTGTTCGGCCTCGGAGAGCCGACCTAAGTGCCAGTTCGCCTCGATTGCGAACACACGGAATACCGATGCGGCGGGTGTTTGGCTGTGGTCGACAGCGATGCGAAGACCATCCTCCCAGCGGGAGGTTTCGTAGAGAGCTTCAACGAGAAGCTCGGGGATGCGGTCACGAGAGCCGTCGCTATTGCTCAGCACGTCTCGCGGGAAACTCTCGAGTGCAAGGATGACATCGTCCGGAGCACCTCGGAGCAGTGCGTCCTCAGCGCCACCAATCAAGTACTCTACGGCCTCCTGCCCGCGACGCGATCGGATCAGATGCCACGCAATCTCGAGATGCTGGTCTCGGCGTCCGTTGCCCGTGCTGGCAATCAGGTGGTCGGCGATCAGGCTGTGAAGCTGGACTCGTAGCGGGGCAGGGATGGCTCCGTACACGTGGGCCCGCACCAGTTCGTTCATGAACTCCGTGCCGCTGCCGACATCACGTAGGATCCGTCGATCCGTCAACGCGGCGAGGCTTTCCATCGTCTGACTCAAGGTCAGGTCAAGACTCGAATAGACCGCCAGATCGCCCAGGTTCGGGCCAAGCACAGCAGCCAGGAAGAGGCACTGGCGCATGCTTGGCGTCAGGTCGTTCATCAGGCGGGCCACCAGTTCGCGGAACGGATCGGCCCCGCCGGACTTGGAGGACTGATAGGCCGTCGTGAAAGCCCGGAGCGCCAGGCCCATGCATCCGGGGCCGCTGATGACCCAGTCATGCGCGAACAGCTCGAGCGCCATCGGATAGCCGCGTGATGCCGCAACCAGCGCCCGCTTCTCGGTCGAACTGGGCGCCGGGTGATCGGGCGGAAGGATTGCGTCCAGGAGGTCGAGGCAATCCTCGCGTGGCATCGGGTCCAGTGCAATCCGCGCTCCGACCAGGCTCGACAGGTCGGCCTCGGCGGCCTGATACTCGGTCCCGACATCGGCTCGCAATGTGGCCACGAGCATGAAGCGTCGGTCGTCGATCCGCCGCGTGATCAGGTGCAACACGGCGCGGCTGACCTCGTCCGCATAAATCCAGTCGTCGACGACGAGCAGGACCGGTCGTTCGGACAGCAAGGCTCGAAGGAGGTCGACGACGGCCTCGGCAAAGAGCAGCCGAACCGACTCGCCTTCGACGCTCTGCGGCTCCGGCAGCCGCGCAAAGAGCTCCCGCACCTGCGGAATGATCCGGGCCAGTTCGGCCAGAGCGGATGGCGCAGCTGACGACACACCCGGTCGATCGAGGAGCCCCAGAACGATGCTGCTCACCGCAGCATACGGGATTCGCTGCTCGACGTGGTAGCACTGCACCCGGGATACAGACGCCCCCTCGAGCCCAGCGGCCGTCACGAGGCGTTGAGCCAGGGTCGTCTTACCCACGCCGCTGTCGCCGGTGATCAGCAAGTGCTTGGCCTGATAGTGATGGACCCCCTCCCAGACCTCATAGAGGTGCTGGTACTCATGGCGACGCCCTACGAACGAGGTGCGGCGCCACTGTTCGGCCGGGACGGCGGGCGTAGGCTTTGCTCGGCTCGGCTGCCAGCCCCGCTTGCGAAGCTGAGCTGCCATGCCGTCGACCATCCGGGACGGTTGCGCACCAAGCTCGTCGAGCAGCCGGTCCTTCCACTCGTCGAAGATCCGCAGCGCCGAGACGCGGTCGCCCACCAGCGCAAACGCCTCCATCTGAGCCCGGATCCCTTCTTCCGCCAGATGGTCGAGCGACAGGATCCGCTCGGCCCACATCATGATCTCGTCGTGCGAACTCCGCCTGCGGCCGTGATCGATCAGGGCGAGCAGCCCGGCGTGCACAGCCGGCATTCTTCGGACATGCTCTCGTTCTTTCCAGAACATGAACTCCGGCGCATCGTCGATGTCGAAGCCGCGGAGAAAGCCGTCGACATCGAGCAACGGCTCACCGTCGGCACCGATGATTTGGCCTGACTCCAGGTAGTCGAGGTCGAACGTGAGGCCCGTCGGCACGAACCTGAGCCCGGCACGGGTATGGATCAGCGAATCCTTGCCGAGAATGCTGCGCAGCAAGGAAACGGCGGTTGCGCAGGAATGCCGGCCGCGGTCCCGCGGCGCATGCGGCCAGAAGACATCGACGAGACGATCGCGCGAGTGAGGCCGGTTGCGCTCGACGGCAAGATAGACGAGGAGGGCCAGGTGCTTCTTGACCCGGATGCGCACGGCCTTGCCGTCCGGCGCCCTCAGCTCCGGAATGCCAAGGCATTTGAGGTAATACGAGGTTGGGCGCATCTGCCCTGGCTTGAAGGGTTGCCGATGATGCTATCGCCCGATCAAGTGGAGTTCAATAGCAGAATCAATCGCAGATGGTTGAGAGTTGAGCGTTTGTAATCCTGTGATCTGGTCGGACTGAATGGCTAAGCTGTTGTGGGGATTCGTCTTACCTTGGTGGCGAGGGGTCAGGGTGTGGGGGAGTTGGCGCTGGGGTTTGGCCTCCGTTGAGGCAATTGCCTGGTCTTGTCTTCAGCCTCTGCAAATCCTTCGGGTCGAGGCCCGCCGCCGCAATGGCCTACCGCCCGTGGCCTAACTCATCTAAAATTCACAACATGCAGCGCAAATGGCGCTGCGAGAACCCAAGCCAGAAGCCCTGCCTGACGAGGCTCCTGGCCGAGTCCCCGCGACCACCAAGACTGGTGCGGGGAGCGGCGGGATCCTACGAGGGGAAGGGCTCGGAGCTCAAAAAAGAGTGACAGTCCCACACAACCGGTCGCGCCGCCTGGCGCCGCCGACCCCGCAGGGTACGCCGTACACGGCACCCCACGCCGCCCTCCTGATCGACTTCGACAACGTGACCATGGGGATCCGCTCCGACCTGACCAAGGAGCTGAAGACCCTCCTCAACAGCGAGATCATCCGAGGCAAGGTTACCGTCCAGCGCGCCTACGCCGATTGGCGCCGCTACTCCCAGTACGTCATGCCGCTCACGGAGCGGTCGATCGACATGATCTGGGCCACCGCCGTCGGCGCGACGAAAAAGAACGCCACCGATATCCGGTTGGCGATCGACGCGATCGAGCTCGTGTTCACACGCCCCGAGATCGGCACCTTCATCGTACTCTCGGGCGACAGCGATTTCTCGTCGCTGGTGCTCAAGCTCAAGGAGTACGGCAAGTATGTGATCGGGATCGGCATCCGCGAGTCGGCCAGCGACCTGCTGATCCAGAACTGCGACGAGTACTACTCGTACAGCGAGCTCGCCGGTCTGCATCGAGAGGTCGACGCGCCAAACGTGCAGCGCGACCCGTGGGAACTGGTGCGCGAAGCGGTGGCGCAGATGGTCCGCCAGGACGACGTGCTCCGCTCCGATCGGCTCAAGCAGGTGATGCAGCAGCTCGATCCCAACTTCGACGAGCGGAACGCCGGCTTCAGCCGGTTCAGCAAGTTCGTCACCGAAGCGGCCACGCGTGGCCTGATTACGGTGAACAAGCTGGAGAACGGCCAGTATGAGGTCGGTCTGGGCGAGGGGCGCGCCGCCGCTCCGGTTGCGGAGCCAGCGGCCGAGCGAGAAGGTGAGCGCCGCGGCCGCGGCCGGGGACGCGGTCGGGACCGCGATCGACGCGACCAAGGCCAGGACAAGGACAAGGAGAAGGATAAGGAGCGAGGTAGACGAAGCGAGCCGCAGCCGACGGCCCAGCAGGCTAACGGGCGGAAGCCTTCGGCGGCTCCCGATGCACCGGTTGGCCCGCCCGACGGCCAGTTGTCCCTCGGTGCAGCGTTCCACCTGCTCACCAAGGCGCTCGGTGAGTTGCCGACGCCGGCCCAGCACGACCTGGTGCGCGCCCGGATGGCAGCGCTCCACGGGCGCGAGGACCCGCTGTTGGAGCAGGAGCGATTCATCCGCTTCCTGCGCCAGGCCAATGACGCGGAGTTCGCTGAGGTGAAGCGCTCGGGCGACGACGCCTTCGAGGTTTCCCTGACGCGCTCAGGTCGTGCCCGGCTTGGCTCGGCCACGTCTCCGGCATCTGCCACTGTTCCTGCAGCACCGCCTGCAGCCGAGTCGGCCGGACAGAAGCCGACCGGGGAGCGGCCGGCCGCCGATCCGTCCGCGAGCGAGGACGGGGCCGGCGTGCGAACATCGATGGTTCGGTTCCGCCGCGGCTCACGCATGCCGGTCCGTCCGCCTGCGATTTCGCTGATCGGTGCGGTGGAGAGCGAAGCCGACGCGGCATCGGCGACCCCGGCTGCCGCCCCCCTGGTTGACACGCCCGCTGAGCCAGCTGCGGAGCCGGCAGTAGCGGCGGGAACAAAGAAGGCGCCTGCCAAGCGTGGTGGCCGCGGTCGCACGGCCAAAGCAGCCAAGTCTGCCAAATCAGCCAATCCATCGAAGTCGGCAGGTACGGCCAAGGCGGACGTCGCGGCGAAGGCGGCCAGCCCGGCGCCAACACCTGCGGACCAGGCAGCTCCTGATGCCAAGCCGGCAGCGAAGTCTCGGCCTCGTCGCAGCCGCGGACGAACGGCCAAGAAGCCCGGCTGACAGCCATCGTTTTATCGTCGAGGCCGGGGGCTTCCCGGTCTCGACGCGTTCGCCCACCGCCGTCAGGTCGCGCCAAGGTTGAGCATCCCGCTCCCCGACAGCTTCTTCATTCGAGATGCCGCCCTGGTGGCTCGCGAGCTCCTGGGCGCCGAACTCGTGACGGAAGTTGACCGCCACGTCGTTCGCGCCGTCATTACCGAGACCGAGGCCTACCTCGGCCTGGACGATCCCGCCTCACACGCATACCGCGGACGCCGCCACGCCGGGAACGAAGGGATCTACTCACCTCCCGGCCATTGGTACGTCTATCGGAGCTACGGAATTCATTGGTGCGCCAACCTGGTGACGGGAGCGCCGGCGAGCGGAGCGGCGGTGCTGCTGCGCTCGGTGCGAATCGTCGAGGGGCTCGAGGGCGCCTCACGACGCCGGGGCGCGGTTGCTGCAAGGCAGCTGAGCAACGGCCCCGGCAAGCTCTGTCAGGCGCTCGGCATCGATCGCACGCTCGATGGCCAGTTGATGCGTACGTCTGGTGCCCGGATCTACCCGGCCCGCACGCTGGTGACGGAGGTGCAGGTGACGCCCCGAATCGGGATTACCCGCGCCGCGGACTGGCCCCTTCGGTTCGTGGCGGGGCGGGGTGCCTAACGCAAACGGGGCGGCCATGGAGGCCGCCCCGTTCGATACCCTTCAGTCGCAGGCTCAGTAACCGCCGCCCTTGATGCCCTCTTTCGCATTACCAAGCGAAATCCGGATCCCACCGGTGACCGAGTGGCCAGAGCCGCGGAGCAACTTGCCCGCGGCCGGCGCGCTGTGGAGCTGATACTGGCCGAAGATGACCAGCCGATCCAACTGGGTCTGGACGCCGAGCACCGCGGCGAGGAAGCCGCTGGTCGATCGTTCGTCCGCGTCGGCCTTGGTTACGGCGGCATGCTGCGGCGACGTGAAGAAGCCCAGTGGCTGCGGGTCGACGACCTGAACCAGGCCAAAGCCGAGACCGACATACGGCTGGGTGTTGCCCTGCACCGGGAAGGCCGTCAGGACCGCCGAGTATTTCCGGATCCGGTCAAAGGACACCTCGCGGACCCCGTTGTTGGCCACCGCCTGGCCAAAGCCGGATGTCTCCGACTCGCCGAGCGCTTCGTCGACTGAAAGGATCAGCCCGGACCGCTTGGCCACGATCAGCAGGTGCCCGCCCACGGAGGGCGACCACGAGCGGGTCTGGATCGGGGTTTCGAAGCCGAGCACCCCGCCCTGGCCACCGATATACCACCTGAATGAGTCGTCGCGCTGTGCCGAAGCCGGCGCCGACAGGACGAGCAGGCCCGCGAAGGCCGCACCAAGGACTTGAACAGGACGCATCAACGGCCTCCCTGCCTCTTTGCGATAGGGTATGAGACATCGGGAGTCTGTGGCAAAGGCCGTGCTCAGGCCATTCACTGCACTCCTTAGCGGCGAGGTGTCAATTCTTGAACAGTTGACGCTGGAGGTTTCTGTGTCGTATGATATTGTTTTTAAAGGAGATACAGCGTTTGTTTCTGGTTGTGCAGGAGTGTAGTGCTTTTGGTGGGCTTCCGGGAGGCTGCACCGGGATTCTGCGGACGGACCGGCTTTTTCGAGGGTTCGTGGGGAACGCGAGAGGGCCTCTCGCGTTCCGCCATGGGTGGCTCAGATCAGGTTGAGCCGCTTGCCGACCTTGGAAAAGGCCCTGAGAGCCTCGTCCAGGTCCTCCTGGGTATGGGCGGCCGAAATCTGGCAGCGGACCCGGGCCGTTCCCTGGGGGACCACCGGGTAGCCGAACCCGGTTACGAAGACGCCCTCATCGAGGAGCAACTCGCTCATCCGGATCGCGGCCGCTGTCTCTCCGATGATGACGGGGATGATCGGGGTCTCGCCGTCGAGCGGCTCGAAGCCAAGGTCCTGGAGCGCGCTCCGGAAGTAGCGGGAGTTGTCCTGCAGGCGGGTGGCCAGCTCTGGGTGGGCCTCGAGGTGCTCGATCGCAGCGAGGCCGGCCGCCGCAACCGGGGCCGGCAACGCGTTGGTGAAGAGCTGCGGTCGGGCCCGCTGGATCAGGTAGTCGGTCACCTCATGAGACCCGGCCACGAATCCGCCCGCACCGCCCGAGAGCGCCTTGCCCAGCGTGGTAGTGATGATGTCGACCTCACCGACCAGGCCGAAATGCTCGGCGGTACCGCGACCGGTTTTGCCCAGAACGCCGGTCGAGTGACTGTCGTCCATCACTACGATCGCGCCGTGCTTGCGGCAGACGGTGAGCAGGTCCGGGAGGTTGACGATGCTGCCTTCCATCGAGAAGACACCGTCGGTCACCACCATCTTGACCTTGCGATCCTTGGCTGCCGATAGCTTGGCATCGAGGTCGGCCATGTCGTTGTGATTGTACACCCCGGTCTGGCACTTGGTGATCGCTTTGGCGAGCCGGAGCCCGTCGATGATCGACGCATGGTTGAGCTGGTCGCTCAGGACCAGGTCGTCTTCGGTCAGCAAGGTGCCGGGAAAGGCCTCGTTCGCGTTCCAGCAGCTCATGAACGAGAGCGACGACGGCGTGCCTACCAGGCGAGCGAGCGCAGTCTCGAGCTCGCGGTGGATGGTCAGCGTGCCGCAAATGAAACGGACCGAGGCGGAGCCGGCGCCGAACTTGTCGAACGCGGCCTTGCCTGCTTCAACCACTGCGGGCTCGTTGCAGAGTCCGAGATAGTTGTTCGACGAGAGAATGATGACCTCGCCTCGGCCTTCCATGACGACCCGGGCGGCCTGAGGGCTGTCCAGGTAGTTGAGCCGCTTGTAGATGCCGTCTCGGCGGAACTGCTCGAGCTGGGCACCGAGTCGTTGATCCAGCAGGTTGGTCATGAGGCAATCTCCAAGATCACTTTGCCGGCCTGACCCTCTTTGATGACGGCAATGGCGTCGGCAATCTGTTCGAGCGGGAAGCGATGGGTAATCACGGGTCGCGGGTCGAACTGGCCGCTGCGGATCAGGCGCGCCATGGTATTCCAGGTACCGTACATCTTGCGACCCGTCACACCGTAGACCGTCAGCCCCCGGAAGATGATCTCGTGCGCAAAGTCGACTTCGGTGCTCTTGCTTGGCGTGCCAAGGATGTTGACCCGGCCGCCGAGGCGGGCCGAGCGGAAGGCTTGGGCATGACCGGCCGGGTGGCCGCTCATCTCGCAGACGAGATCGACGCCGATGCCGCCGGTTGCTTCGAGGATTCTGGCATCGACATCGTCGCGGCCGGGATTGAGCGTCAGGTGGGCGCCCATTCGCTTGGCCAGGTCGAGCCGGACGTCATTGAAGTCGCTCGCGATCACGAGCGACGCGCCGGCGGCGCGGGCCACTCCCGCGGCAAAGCATCCGATTGGTCCGCATCCAATGACCAGCACGGTTGCTCCGGGCACCTCGACTCCCTCGAAGACGGTGTGGACGCCGTTGCCGACCGCATCCATGCTGGCGCCGGTCTCGACCGGGATGCCATCGAGGGGGACGATGTTGCTCGCCGGCATGCTGATGTAGTCTGCAAAGGCGCCATCCCGATCGACCCCGATGATCTTGGTTGCCTTGCAGAGATGGCCTGCACCGGTGCGGCACTGGAGGCAAACGCCGCAGACGATATGACCCTCGGCGGTCACGAGCTGTCCTACCGAGAAGATCCCGGCTTTGGCGGCCTCGTCGCCGATAGCGGCAATCTCGCCCGCGAACTCGTGGCCGATGGTGACGGGCGGGTGCATCCGGCTACTGGCCCAGCGATCCCATTCCCAGATATGGAGGTCGGTGCCGCAGACACCGGCGGCGTGGACTTTGATGAGAACGTCGGAAGGGCCGTAGGAGGGAATCGGTACGTCTTCGAGGGTCATACCGACCCCTCGAGTTGTTTTGACGATGGCGCGCATGGAGCTCGTAGGAGAAAACCGCGGTCAAGATAGTCGCGATGCGAGACCGGGGTAAGACGCGCCGCGGGGCGGAGCCGGTTTTCCGGTCCGCCCCGCAGGGAGCTTCAGCTTCAGTCGTCGTCGCCGTCGGGGCCGATTGGCCTCGATCGCCATGATTCATCGTAGACCCGACGACGAAGCATGATGACGTCGACCCGGGAGGCACCGTCCAACCGCCCTTCCGTGCGCGACGCCGAGGGATGCCAGGCGATGGCGACCGGATGGATCGAGTAGGACTGCGAGGTGAACATAGCTGCCTCCTGGCTGGGCTCGCGGAGCCGTTCTAACCAAGGAGACGTGTTCGACCGCTGGTGTGACACACCGGGTCGACAACAGGGGTCAGCGGATCGAGGTCAGGCTGGTTGCCGGGGGTACCGGGGGGCCGCTCAACAGGAGGCCGCGGAGCCCCTGACCGGAGGTTTTGGTCACGGGATCGCCGGCGGGAACGATGCGCTGCCAGTCGGGGTAGTGGCTCAGATACCCTTCCGGGGCGATGTCGGCGTCGGAACTGACCAGGGCGTGCAGGCCATCGGGCGCCGTCCGCTGTTGCGCCTGCAGGATCAGCGTGCGCTGCTGCTCTCGGGGCAAGGGCGCCACGGCGGCCGCGTCCATCACGACCAAGTGGAACGGGCCGGTCACATCGGCCGGGAGCCAGCCGCCGCCCAGCTTCAGGACATAGACGCAGCACTGCCCGCTCAGGGATTCCGAGGCCAGTTTCCCCTCGATGCGATCCGCGGCGCTGGTGTCGCCGACGAGGCACTTGATCTCGGTGTCGTGAGCCGCCAGCAGGTAGGCAGCGTGCTCGGCGCCACCGCCAACAACCAGGATCCGGTCGCCCGGTTCGAGGCGAGGCAGCACCTGCGAGACCGGATCGGTGGTGCGGATGCCCCAGCGAGTCGGGCTCCGCTGGGCTTCTCGGAGCGGCAGAATCTTGGAGCGCCACTTCCGGAAGGTCGGGAGGTTGAGCCGCTTGATGATCTGCTGGTCGACCGTTTCCTGCATCAGCATCTCGGTCAGCACGAACTGGTCGTCGGCGCCACCCTGGAGTTCCCGCGCGGCCACATCGCCCAGACGCAACAGGTCCTCGCGGGTCAGCGAGTCCTTGTAATCCTCGATCCGTTGCATGAGATAGGCGCGATACTGCTGCTCCAAAGACGGCAGAGAACGGATCCGCTTCGGAGGGGACTGCGTCTGGGCTTCAAGTTGCGTAGCAGTCAGCACGGTAGTGAGGAGTCCGGCCTCGCAATATAGCAACGCGGCGCCAACGCATGCGAGAGGGGAGCTTGGGTAGCGCGCTGTTCCCTCGCCGGAGGGTCTCGGTGGTCCCGAACAGAGTCCGAAGCCGGCGGGGGCTCAGTCGATCCGCAGCACCACGCCCTTGAGATACCCCGTCTCGGGAACAGTGACGATCTCGGGGTGATCGACCGGCTGGGGCAGGTGGTCCAGCATGGTAACCCGGCGCCCGCTGTCGGCCGCCGCGTCACCGACCATGGTCAGGAAGTCCGGCCAGCGGACATGAAAGGAGCAGGATGCGGATATCAGCGTGCCCCCCGGTCGGACCAGCCGCATCGCATGCAGGTTGATGTCTTTGTAGCCGCGCAGGGCCTTGGGAATCGACGCCTTCGATTTGGCGAAGGCGGGGGGGTCGACCACGACAACGTCGAAGCGCTCTCGGGCTCGGTCCATTTCACGCAGCGCGTCGAAGACATCCGCTTCGCGCCACTCGAGATTGCCAAAGCCGTTCAACTCAGCGTTGCGTCGCCCCCGCGCCAGCGCTTCGCCACTCACGTCGAGGGCAACCACCCGGCTCGCTCGGCGGGCAAGGTGCAGCGCGAAGGATCCGTGATAGCTGAAGCAATCGAGGCCGGTGCCGCCATCGGGCATCGCGGCCGCGGCCCGCATCCGATTGCTCCGCTGATCGAGGAATGCCCCGGTTTTCTGACCGGTTCGAAGCGGGACCAGGTAACCAATCGGCCCTTCGCGGACCTCAACCTCTTCGGGCACCTCGCCCGCGGCAACCTCGATCTCTTCGGCCAGTCCCTCGTGTCGCCGGACGGGGGCGTCGTTACGGAGCAGAATGCCAGCTGGGTTGAGGACTCGGTCGATCGCGGTCAGGATGTCCGCGCGGCAGGTTTCGAGGCCGGCGCTCAGCAGCTGGGCGGCGATCCAACGGTCGTAGCGGTCGATGATCAAGGACGGGAGGCCGTCACCCTCGCCGTGGACGACGCGGTAAGCCGTAGCATCGATACCGCTTCGCCGCTGGTGCGCATCGCGGATGCGGGCGGTCCACCAGTCAGCGTCGATCGTCGCATCGGCGCGGCGGTCGAGCAGGCGCAGGCGAATCTCCGATCGGGGAGAGTAGAGCGCAATGCCGAGCCGCTTGCCGCGCTGATCGGAGACGACGACGATGCCGGGAGGGCCTTCTTCCCGGATCACATCGCTGGCAAAGATCCAGGGATGCTGGCGGGCCCAGCGAAGCGCGCCGCGCTGGCTGACGCGAATTTCGTTCGACATCGGTCGAAATCTAGCGGGGTTGCCCGGGGCGTGATCCGGGCCCGGTGAGTCACCGACCGCCAGGACCAGCAGACAGTCGCGACACGGTGCGGGCAGAAACGGCTACCGAGCGACCGATGATCATCGGTCGCCCGGCAGGTGACTCAAGTGGTCAGGGGAAGCGGGCGCACGGCAGGGATGCCGCACGAATCGCATGGCCGCCGGTCTCCGAGTCGTCGGCCCAGAAGACCGGCTTCTGCCCGGCCACGCAGGCGGCCTGCGCCGCGATGCCGAACCCTTCGTTGTTCAGGTTCGGCATGGTGCTCGGCCGCTCGAAGCGGTGCGTCACCACGAAGCGACCGAGCGAGGCCGATCCCGCCTGGCCGTCGATCTCGAGTGTCGCGGTGCGACCCTGGCAGCCGTCGTCGCAGACGGCCCAGAGGTAGCCCAGTTCGCGGTCGAAGCTCAGGTCCATCACCCCGACGAAGCCGCTGACGATGGTCGCGACGCGGGTAAACCCGCCGGTGGCGTGATCGAGCGCGTAGGCGTAGATCCCGCCGTTGGCCTCGATCCCGACAAAGAAGAGTCCGGTGCCGTGATTGGGGTAGTCGGCCGGGTTGTAAGTGCGGCCGGCGGCTTCGTCGAAGAAACCGCGGTTGACCAGGAACGAGTCCGGAACCCAGGTAATGGCTTCGAGCCCCAGATTGGGTCCCACAGCCGGCAGATCGGCAGTCAGGTCCCAGGCGTGCGTAGCTGTCAGGGTGGCGCCGGCCTGTTGGGCATCGAAACGGAGGATCGTGTTCCGGCTCACCGAACTGGTCTGGTTGTTCCGCTCGGTTGCAATGTAGAGCCCGTCTGCCGAGCCGGCTGCGCCGATGGTGATGCCCTCGGCGTCGGGATCGCCGGTGCCGTCGGGGTAGCGGACTGCTTTGCCTGCACCCCAGCCGTTGGTGGAGTCGGGCCTCCAGATCGTGCCGTTCCAGACCAGCCGGAAGATGGCGCCCGGACCATTGCGTGCCGCCCAGAGAACGGGACCGCTGGTGGTCGACTCGTAGACCAGCCCGCTCAGATTTCCGTTGAACGTGTTGGGGCTGTCAGCGACCGTCACGGTGTTTGATCCGGGCCACGGATTGGCGGTTGGGCCGGAGCTGGCGCCGCAGACGTTGGCTGAGCCTTTCGTCGACGCGGTGGTTGCCGCGAATGCGCCGGTGCCGTCCGGGCAGCGACCGTAGGTGACCGGCGCGTGGGTGGTCCAGCTGTACGAATCGACCAGTGCTCCGCTTGGTGAGAAGAGGCGCACCGCGTCGGCACCGCCCAGGCCGTAGTTGAGGGCGGCTTCCTCGATTATGAGAAACGCGCCTGGCGCAAGGGTGGTTCCCGCCGGGATCGTGTAGGTGTGGCTGTCGTCGTTGTCGCGGACGATGTAGCCCGACAGGTCTGCAACCCTTGGACCTGCGTTGATCAGCTCGACCCAGTCGCCCGGAGTGCCGCCGCTGGATTCGATCTCGTTGATACGCACGGCGATGCTGCAGTCGTTGGCTGCGCCCTTGGTGGAACTCGTCGTGGTGGTGAACTCGCCGGTGCCGTTGGGGCAGCGGCCGTAGGTGGTGGCCGCATGTGCGGTCCACACATAGGACGTGATCAGTACCTCGAATGGGTTGTACAGTCGGACCGCATCGGAGGCCCCCAGACCGAAGCCGAGCAGTGCCTCTTCGACGATGTAGTATCCGCCGGCTGCAACGATCGTGTTGGCGGGAATCACGGCTCGGCGGGTATCGTCGTTGTCGCGAACGATCCAGCCCGAGAGGTCGATCGCGGCGCCGGTCGGGTTGAAGAGTTCGATCCAGTCGCCCGGAGTGCCGCCGTTCGATTCGACTTCGTTGATCACGATGGCCGGGGGTGTCGAGACCGTAACGGTTCGCTGGCCCGATTTGCCGGCTGAGCTTGCCACGATGTTGGCCGTACCGGGCGCTACACCCGTCACCATGCCGGTCGCACTCACGCTGGCGATTGTGGGCGCCGACGAGGACCAGGTCACGCCGTCGAGCGGATAGGGATTCCCTTTCTGGTCGACGCCGCTTGCGCTGGCGCTGGCCGTCTCGCCGAGGGCGAGGGAGGACACGGGCAGCGTGACGCCGATGGTCGCGAGGGACGGGGGCGGCGGTGGCGGATCGGTTGGGATCAGGTCCTGGCAGGCGGCGACGCTGATGGTCGCCAGGGCCAGGACGGCGTGACGCGCGAAGCGAACACGGTGGTGAGCGTTCACAGGCAAGCTCCGGTTGGTGAGAGTTCGATGGGCTTCCGCCGCGGGCAACGACCCAGGTCGGATGCGGGAGGAAGCTTGCCTTGACGCGCGACGGCCGATTGACGGGACGGTCACAGGACGGTATCCGCCGGGTCGTGACGAGAATTCACGGTGATGTGGCGCGGTCGAGTCCGTTGGGATATTCTCCGGGCACACTCTCCGTCACGTCACACTGAGGAATGGCGCATGCGACGTCGTTGCGCAGCGGTACTGTTTTCGGTTGCGGTTCTCGGCTGTTCCTCCGCCAAGCCTGCCCCGGACCAGCTCACGGCGGATCCGCTGGCCCGAGTCATTGCCCGCGGCGACTCGTTGGCGTTGCCCGGTACCTGGGAGGCGCCTCCGGGCGATCCGCTGGTGCATCACACCTCCGGCTTTGCCAAGACGCTTTGCTCGGCCGTGTTCATCACGGGCTTGGATCCGGCCGACGCCGCTGAAACGGTCGGCTACTTCACGGGCCCCAAGGCCGAGCGGGTTCACGTTGTCGATACGGTGGTCGATCGCGCCAGCCAGACGGTGCGGCTCCGGCTGGCCTCCGGCGTGACCCGGGTGGCCAAGCGATACGGGAGTCAGGGCTGTATCACCCATTCGCTTGGTGCGGACTCGATCGAGTTCACGCCATCGGTGGTGCGGCCTAACCTGCCCGATGCAGCCACGACGCCGTGGCCGATGGGTGATCGCATCGTCTCCGCCCCCTGGCCGGCCGAGCTCGATTCTGCCAAGGTAGCAGCCGCGCTCGAGGCGGGGTTCGGCCCCCCCGATGCCATGACCCTGGCGTTTCTGGTGACGCACAAGGGCCGCATCATTGCCGAGCGTTACGCGGCCGGGATTGGCCCGACGACGCCGCTCGAGAGCTGGTCGATGGGCAAGAGCCTGACCGGCAGCCTGATTGCGGTGCTGATTCAGCAGGGCGTGTATCGACTCGATCAGCCCGCCCCGATTCCGGAGTGGCAGGGTGAGGGTGATGCGCGCAAGGAAATTCGGATCGTCGACATCATGCGGATGTCGAGTGGCATCCGCCTTCGTGCGCCGCAGGATCCCGGGTACGATCCGTCGCTCGGGTACCCCGACCATCTCTATCTCTATACCGGACCTGACGCCTTTGCCTGGGCTTCGAGCCGACCGCAGCAGTGGAAGCCGAACACGGTCGGACGGTACCGCAATACGGATCCCGCGCTGGCTGGCTATCTGGTCCGTCTGGCGGTCGAGGGGCGCGGCGAGAACTATCACGCCTTTCCGCAGCGACAGCTCTTCGACAAGATCGGTATTCGCAACGCCGTGATGGAAACCGACCCGAAGGGGAACTTCCTGACGCAGGGCTACGAGCTCGTCGCAGCGCGCGACTGGGCCCGGCTGGCGAACTTGTATCTCCAGGATGGCGTCTGGAACGGCGAGCGGATTCTTCCCGAGGGCTACGCTGCGCACGTGCGCACTGTTGCCCCGGCCTGGGAGGCCGATGGCCGACCGGTGTACGGCGGCGGTTTCTTTTGGGTCAACGGCGACGGTGCGCAGCCGCTGCCCAGAGACGCCTATTCGATGCAGGGCGCGGGAGGGCAGTACGCCTACATCGTGCCTTCGCACGATCTGGTGATCGTGCGCCTGGGTAAGTACAAAGGAGCCCGCGAGGGAAGCCAGGCTCTGGGTCGCGCCATGACGATGCTGATGGAAGCGGTGCCGGTCAGCGGTCCAGCGCCAGCACCGCGTTGAACAGGACGTTGGCCCCGCGCGTCACATCCTCCGCGCGGGTGAACTCCCGGGGCGAATGGCTGATCCCGCCCACGCTCGGCACGAAAATCATTCCCATCGGAGCGATGCGGGCCAGTTCCTGCGCATCGTGCCCGGCACCGCTCGGCATCCGCTGACGGCTCAGGCCCAGTCGCGCGGCGCTGGCCTCGATCGTGTTCATCACATCAGGGTCGGCGAGGGCGGGATTGCTGTTGACGGTCTCCTGGAACGAAAACGTGGTCCCGGTCGCCTGCCCGATCTCTCGGCCCAGGCGTTCGAAGGTCCGGGTGAATCGAGTCAGCTTGTCGGGGTCGAGATCGCGCAGATCGACGGTCAGGGTGACCCGGCCGGGAACCACGTTCGTCATGTTCGGGTTCGGCACCAGGCGGCCGACGGTCGCGACCTGACGCCCTGGCTCGCTGCGCACAGCCTGGTTGACCGCCACCGTGAACTGAGCCGCGGCCAGCATGGCATCCTGGCGCCGATCCATCGGGGTGGTGCCCGCGTGGTTGGCAAATCCCTCGATCGTCACCTCGAACCATCGCAAGCCGACGATGCCCTGAACGACGCCGATCGACAGCCCTGCCTGCTCGAGCAGACCGCCCTGTTCGATGTGCAGTTCCAGGTAGCAGCGGGCGCTGCCTTTGGGGCGGACCTCGTCGTCGAGCCGCGCCAGGTTGCCGCCGATCAGACCGATGCCCTCACGAATGCTTCGGCCGGAGCGCGCCACGCTGTCGAGGTCGACATTCGCCCGATCGCCAATGGCCAGCTTACTGCCGATCACGCCGCCCTCCTCGTTGGCCCAGATCGCGACCTCGAGCGGGTGCCGGAGCCGGATGGCCTGTTCCCGCAGCGAGCGGGCGATCTCGATACCGGCAAACGAGCCGACCGGACCATCGAAGTTGCCGCCGTCGGTGACCGAATCGATGTGCGAGCCGATCACGATGGGGGGCAGCGACGGATCGGCGCCAGGGACCCGGGCCAGGATGTTTCCGGCGGCGTCGATGCGAGGCGCAAGCTCTGCCTCGCGAAGCAGACTCAGGGCAAACTGGCGGCCAGCGAGATCCGCTTCGGAGTAGGCAACGCGATTGATGCCGCCGGCAGTCCGGCCGACGCTGTCGAATCGCTCGAGCCAGCCGTTGAGCCGGGCGCCGTTGACGTGCCGTGGCTCCTGCCTGGGCCGGAACCGGAGGAGGGGCGCGGCTGCCAGTGCCGAAGCGGATCGAATGAAGTGACGTCGCTTCATGGGGACCGGACCGTTGGGAGGTGGTGTCGGGCTGACGCTGGAAAGTGCCGCAGCGGCCTCCGGGATGCCAGGTGCCGGCGCCGCACGGTGCCAGGTCGAGCGCGCACCGGACGCTCGTCCTCGAAGAGGGGCTGACCTGGCAGGTGCACCAGCCAGGCCTGGCGAGCGTCTCTCGAGTAGCAGCTGCACGCAACGGATCGAGGACTCGATGGCCAAACTCTCTCGTTCGATCAAGCAAACCGCTCGGCGTGTCCGGGACGACGCTGGTGGTCTCGCCGCCTCTGCCCTGATTGCCGGCGCCAAGGCTGGCCTCGCGGCGGCCGGTGTCGCGATCGTCGTGGATCTGAACCGCAACGTCCAACGACTCGCGCTCGGATCACGCTGGTCTCGCGGCGCCAAGCTGGCTGGCGTAGTCCTGATATCGACGCTCGCTGGCCTTGCCGTGGCCGAGATTCGAGATCGGGCCCGTCAGGGGTGATTTGAACTCAACGCCTAACGAACCCGGGCGGGCGCGATGCGGCGAGTGTGGTCGAGGCGAATCACATGCAGGTTGAGGCCGCGACCGATTCTGAACCCGAATTGTCCCTCGGGCGAAAGCTGCGATCGACCCACCGCGCCCACCCGTGCCCGGTTGACGGAAAATCGAAGACTGTCCCCCTCGGCGTCGACCGTCAGCAGGATCCGCTGTGAGTCCTTGCCCGGGTGAGGCGCCAGGCTGTCGATCCGGCGATAGGGAACCAGCAGCTCTTCCTTCGGACCGAGCCGCTGGATCACGCCAGCCGTTCCATCTCGTTTGACGACCAGGGCCAGCCAAGCCGCGCGAGCAGGATCATCGAGGTCGTTGCCGGCAATGAAGAGACCGACGGGCTGATCGGAGGGGTCCGGAAACAGGAACAGGTCCGTTTCGATCTGAAAGCGACCGGTGGCCGCGATTGCCGGATCGAACAGAATCATTCCGGGGCCGCTGGTGATGTGCCAGCCTGGCGGCATCCGCGTGAAGTTCCAGGCCTCCCCGAGGTTCGGCTCGACTCCCGGAGGTACGAACCGGCCGGGTGAGTCGGTTATCGCCCGCCAGCCAGGGGGCAGTGAAGGTTCCTGCGCATCGATCGCTGCCGGGCCGGCGACGCCGAGCAGGAAGCTCCAGGTGAGCAGGGCACCTCGACAACGGGTTCGGCGCATGGTCAGGCCGCCTCGGTCCGATGTCCGTACTTCTGGGTCGCGTAACCGACGATGATGCCAAGAATGCTGCCCGGCAGGATGATCTCGAGGTAGTAGAGACCACCGCCGAGGTAGGCGACCAGCCAGGCCAGCGCGGCCCCGATCGTCAATCCGAAAAGGATCCCTGCCGGTAGAGAATCGACCTTCTTGGCAAACCAGCCGATCAGGACGCCGGCGAGTAAGCCCTTGAAGGTCGACCCGATCACGATCCCAACGATGTCGGGTGCGGTCTCGGGTGCCGAGACCAGTGCAGACAGCCCATCGAACACGCCCAGGATTCCGCCCAACAGCAAGCCCACCACCGGCTTCTTCATCGCGACCGCTCCGTGAAAGAGTAGGGACCTCTGCTGTTCTATTACGGTTTCCCGGTGAATCCTTTAGCGGGGCCAGAGGGCGATCAGGATCCGCATCAGGAGGTACGCCAGGACGAGTAGAATCGGGGTTCGGTAGCGAACCACCCAGCGCCCCACCCGGTCCAGGAGGCCTTCCCGGTACGCGGCTACGGCTCCGCCTGCCCTGAAACGTGCGATCTCGTCCGACACGGCGCCAGCGTCCGGGTACCGGTCGAGCGGGTCGGAGGCCAGGCAGCGTCGGGCGATGGCGGCCAGTCGCCGGGGCCACCCCGATCGCCCGCGGGATTCGGATGCGTCGCGGTCGTCGGGATGGTCTGCCATCAGGTACACGAGCAGGCGACCCAGCGCGTAGACATCGGCGGTTCGATCCGCGGTCGCCGCGCTCCCGGCGGCCTGCTCCGGCGCCATGAACCCCGGGGTGCCGAGCACGGTACTCGGGTCCGTGGCTCGCTCGGCGTCGGGGGCAGGATCGGTCGTGGCGAGCAGCCTGGCCACGCCCCAATCGAGCACCAGCACCTCCCCAAAGCTCCCGACCATGATGTTCTCGGGCTTGAGGTCGCGATGCACGATACCTCGCTGGTGCGCAAAGCCGACCGCCTGAGCCACCCGTTCGAGAATGCCAAGCTTGCGGTCGAGTTCCATCGCCTCGGTGCCGGCGCGATCGAGGGTCACGCCCTCGACCCGCTTCATCACGTAGAACGGCCGACCATCCGGAAGCACGCCGGCATCATGAATCGGGACGATTCCCGGGTGCTCGAGACGCGCGAGTACCCGCCCCTCGGTACGCAGCCGCTCGATCAATGCCGCGCTGCCCGGTCCGGTCGGGCCTCGGGCAACCTTGATGGCGACCTCCCGTTCGAGCAGTTGGTCCGTGCCGCGGTAGACCACGCCCATACCGCCCTGGCCCAGCACCTCATGCAGCGTGTAGCGTCCGACCCCATCCTGCCCGGCAAGCACCGCACCGAGGCGCGCAACCGCGGCGTCCGACAGCGGGTTCATGGCGCCTCGATTCCGAGGATCTGCGCTGCGTCGACCCGGAACTCCTCCTCGGTGACGGCCAGTTCCCGCAGGTCATCGAGTACGATCTCGCGAAAGCGGCGTCGCGCGGCATGGAGCTGGTTGGTAACCGTCGATTCCGACAACCCGAACTCCGCCGCGAGTGATGCGTAGCTGGCATCGGCCGCCGAGTCGAGATCGTAGCGATCGAAGAGGGCGAAGGTGACGTGCTTGCCGCGGCCCTCGAGTTCCCGCTGCAAGCGGTCGACCGACCGGGTGAACAGGTTGCGCACGAACTCCTGGTGAAACCGTACGTCCTGATCGATCGGGTCGGCCGGATCGGGATGCTCGTTGCCCGCCTCGAGCGAGGTGAGGATAGTTTCGCCGCCCCGTTTCAGAGTGCGCTCGGCCGCGGCCTGGCGCAACACGAAGCGATCGACACAGAGTCGGAGAAAGGTGCGAAACCGGGCTCGCTCGGGGTCGTAACTCGAGAAGAAGGACTTGATCCAGGCCGCCCCGAAAAAGCTCTGGGTCAGGTCGTCGGCGGCATCGGGATCCCGTCGATGGGCGAGGCGAATGTAGGTGGAGATGGGCTGCCAGTATCCGGCGGTCAGCACCCGGAAGGCTTCGGAACGATCGGCGTCGTTCCCGTCGCGGAGTCGCACGAGAATCGAGCGTCGCGTCATCGGAAAGCGCGCAGGTGCGTTCCGCGGAGGGCCGGCCATCAGGGCTGAGTTTACCGGGTGGTGCGGGCGGGCGGAAGGGTTCTCCCCCGAGAAGAGTGTCCGCGCGGTCAGGTCGCCGATCGCCGAACGATCTCGACGATGGCGGTACCGAACCTGGCCGCCTTGGACGGCCCGATGCCATAGATCCCTTCCAGCGCCGCTCGCGATACCGGGCGTTCCACCGCGATGTCCCGCAGGGTCCGGTCGCTGGCGACGACATAGGGCGGGACCGCGGCCTGGCGCGCCTCGTCCCTGCGCCAGGCGCGCAATGCCTCGAACAGTTCGGCGTCGTTGCCGTCGAGCTCCTGGTCGGTCGGGACACTCCGTCGCCCGCGCTCGGTGCGCTGTGCCCGCGGTTGTCGTGCCTCGGACGGCAGCAGCAGCCGGACCGGGCCCTCCCCAAACAGGACCGTCTTGCCACTCCGGGTCAGCAGGATCAAGGGGCGCTCTCCGGTCGTGAAGTCGATCCAGCCGGCCGAGGCGCAGCGGCGCAGCAGGGAGAGGATCCATGCCTCACTTCGGCCGGCCAGCGCACCCATCGTCTTCGTCTCGGCCAGGCCGGAGCGTTGGAGCCGCGGATCGCTCTGCCCGCCCAGCAGCTTGACCGCCGCTTGCAGCCCGAATCGGTTGTGGCATCGCGCGGCAGCCGACAGGGCTTTGCGCACGATGGTCGCGGTCTCGACAGGATCGATCACGGCGGGCTGATCGAGCGCCGCGCACGTATCGCAGCGGCCGCAGCCGGAGAGCGTCTCGGCTTCGTCGCCGAAGTAGCGCAGGATGGCATCGTGCCGACAGCTCCCGCCATCGGCCCAGCGCATCAACTCCAGGAACAGCGACCAGCGGTGTTGCACTCGTGCCGGATCGGGCGCGACCCCGTCGGTGGGCATCTCGAGCAGCCGGCGGCGCAGCGGCAGGTCGGCCGGGCTGATGCAGAGGGCGCCGACGGCATCGGCACCGTCACGACCGGCCCGTCCCACTTCCTGGTAGTAGGCCTCGATGCTTCCGGGCGGGGCAAGGTGGATCACGGCGCGCACGTCGTGGCGGTCGATGCCCATTCCGAAGGCGTTGGTTGCGACGACGACATCGAGGGCGCCATCCCGAAACGCGGCTTGAGCGCCCGAACGTGATGGCCCGTCGAGCCCCGCATGGTACGCAGCAACCGACCATCCCTTGCTCTGCAGTCTGTCCCGCTCCCCCTCCGTTCTGCGGCGAGTCGGGGCATAGACAATCGCGGTGCCTCGTCCGGCGCCGGGGGATCCGATCGATTCCTGCAACACGGCGTCGACGGCGTGTTGCGCGTCGTTGGCAGAGCGGACCTCGAGCACCCGGAGCGCCAGGTTGGGCCGCGCAAAGCCGCGAATCAGCTGCGGTGTGTCGTCGTCCAGCCCGAGTCGGGCCAGAATCTCGTCGCGGACGACCGGCGTGGCCGTGGCGGTGCAGGCGAGGATTCTGGCATCGCCTCGCTCGGCGACCAGGTCGCCCAGCTGCAAGTAGTCTGGCCGGAAATCATGGCCCCACTCAGAAATGCAGTGTGCTTCGTCGACCGCAATGAGCGGGCAGTCGAGATCACGGAGCAGACTGCGGAAGCCTGGAAAGGCGAGCCGCTCGGGGGCCAGGTAGACAACCGTCTGTTCGCCGCGCGCGATGCTGCGCATTCGGGTGCGCATCTCGTCGACCGGCAGTGTCGCCGCGAGGAAGGTGGCTGCCACGCCGCGCTCCATGAGCCCGGCAACCTGGTCTTGCATCAGGGACACGAGCGGGGAGACGACCAGCGTGGTGCCGTTGAGGAGCAGGGCCGGGACCTGATAGGTCAGACTCTTGCCCCCACCGGTTGGTGCGATCAGCAGCAGCCGACGGCGATCGAGTATGAGCTCGATCGCCTCGCGCTGCCCGGGACGGAAAGAGGTGTGGCCGAGTCGGCCGAGGGCGTCCTCGAGGGAGGTCAGCCGCGCGAGGTGTGCCACGCGGGTGTGGCGAGCAACTCGCGGATCAGGTCGTCGCTCGATCGCTCGGCGGCTTCGGCAGCAAAGTTGGTGACTACGCGATGCCGCAAGACATAAGGTGCGACGGCCTTGACGTCGTCGAGGTCGGCCATCGGGCGCCCCTCCATCGCGGCGCGTGCCTTCGCGCCGAGCACCAAGTATTGCGAGGCGCGCGGACCGGCGCCCCACTCGACGAATTCGCGCACGAATCCAGGGGCCTCGGCGTCTTTGGGCCTGGTCATTCGCGCCAGGGCTACCGCGGCCGAGATCAGACCCTTCGACACCGGGATCCGGCGGACGAGGTCCTGCATGGCGTGCAACTCGGCCGCATCGAGGACCGGCTTCACGACCGCTTTGCGGCCGCCGGTCGTCTGTTCGACGACCGCTTCCTCCTCGGCCCGGGTCGGGTAGCCGACGCGCAGCTCCAGCATGAACCGGTCGAGCTGGGCTTCGGGCAGCGGATAGGTGCCTTCCTGCTCGATCGGATTCTGGGTTGCAAGGACAAAAAACGGGTCCGGGAGCCCATAGGTCTTGCCGGCAGCCGTGACCTGATGCTCCTGCATGGCCTGCAGCAGCGCAGCTTGCGTCTTGGGCGGGGTCCGGTTGATCTCGTCGGCGAGTACCACGTGGGCGAAGATCGGGCCGGGAACGAAGCGAAACGCCCGACGTCCGGTGGCGGGGTCTTCTTCGATGATTTCCGTACCGGTGATGTCGCCCGGCATCAGGTCAGGCGTGAACTGGACCCGATTGAACGAGAGTTCGAGGGCCTCGGCGACGGTCTGCACCATCAACGTCTTGGCGAGTCCCGGGACACCGACCAGGAGGGCGTGGCCGCCGCCCAGGATGGCGGTCACGATGCCATCGACGACTTCATGCTGACCGACGATGCGTTGAGCGACCTGCTCCCGAAGGGAAACCATGGCTTGGGCCAGGCGGCGGAGTTGTTCTACGTCGTCGGCCGCGCTGCGTTGTTCGGAAACGGTCATGAATGCGCCAATCAGAGTGGGAATGTATCCCTCATCCTACGGGTCCCGGTAAGGAAACGTTGCGCCGCTGCGGCGGGCAAGGGGTTCGGGGCCGAAAGGGCCTTGCGCTGACAGTAGTCAACCCGAGGCGTTCCCATAGTACCGAATTGTCGCAACGCAGGTCCATTCTCGGCGTCCGGCGTGCTTTGGGCCGGCGGAGGCGGCTTCTCGCCTTCGGTCTCAGCGCCGTCGTTGCCGCGAAACGGGCCTGATTCGGCGATGATAGTCGGGCCAATCCTATGCGTAAGGCATTGATTTTGAATGGCTTACCATGCGAGTCGGTTTGCTTGCGAAATTTTTCACAAGCCGGTATCTTTGAGGCCTTATGCCAGACCCGAATCGCACCCGAGCATTCGGTGATGGGACGCAATACCTCGCGGCGGCTCTCCGGTTTGCTGGTGCGGTGGTGATGTTCCTGTTCGGTGGTCTGGCGCTCGATCGCTGGCTGCGCACGACTCCGCTCTTCACGATTGCGGGTGCCTTGATCGGCGCGGTGCTCGGTATGCTGAGTGTGTATCGGGAGTTCAAGCGGGATCCCGATCACCAGACCAAGCTCAAGTCGTGGTCCGACAAACAGCGGCCGTAGGCATCCTGTTGGCGTTGCTGGTTGCCGTGGGGTTTCGCTACGGCTTCGGGCCACAGGGCATGGTGGCCGGTGGCGTGTTCGGCGGGATCGCGGCGGTGCTTCAGACGGTGGCCACGGCCATTGCGGCACCCAAGCTGGGTACCGGTGACTACCATGGCTTGCTGATGCGCTGGGCGGTTGGGGCCGGGGTGCGGTTGCTGGGCGTGATCGCGATTCCGGTTGCGGTGTTGTATGACAGGGCAGTGTTTCCGCCGTTACCGGCGGCATTGGGATTCATCGCGGTCTTGGTACCGCTTCTGTTTCTGGAGATCCGGCGGTTTCGATGAGTGACACGCAAGGCGGCCCGATCAATATCGGCGAGATCGTGCTCCACCACACGTCCGACTCCTACTATCTCGACTTCGAGCCGCTCGGCACGATTTCGTGGGAGAAGTGGCCGGACCTGCATCTCGGCGGCTTCGCTATCAACCTGACCCCGACCAAGCACGTGGTCTTTATGATCCTGGCCGCCGTGCTGGTGCTGCTGGTGATGTGGGTTACCAAGCGCGGGCTGATCGCGCAGCGAGCCGATCGCAAGGCACCGACGGGTTTCCCGGGCTTCGTCGAGCAGATCGTGCTCTGGGTTCGCGACGACATTGCGGTGGCCGCCATCGGCAAGGAGTCGGGCTATAAGTATGCTCCGTTCATCGTCGCCCTGTTCTTCTTCGTACTCTTCATGAACGTGCTTGGCCTGGTGCCGTGGGGCGCCACGGCGACCGGCAACCTGGCGGTGACGGCGGCGCTGGCGCTGATGGTTTTCGTCGTGATCGAGGTCGGCGGCTTCATCAAGCTTGGCCCGAAAGGGTACCTGGGCACCATCTTCCCGCATTTCGAGGGAGTCAGTGGGGTGGGCGGCGCGGTTCTGACGATCGCAATGGCGCCGATCGAGATTCTTTCCAAGTTCGTCAAGCCGTTCGCGATGGCGGTCCGTCTCTTCGGCAACATGACCGCCGGACACTTTGTGGTGCTGTCGCTGATCGGGATTGTGCTGTTCTTCGGCAGTTGGCTGATCGGTTTGCCCACCGCGGTTGTCGTGGCGCTGATCTATCTGCTGGAGTTGCTGGTGGCCATGCTGCAGGCCTATGTGTTTGCGCTGCTGGCGTCGACCTTCATTGGCTTGATGCAGCACGCGCACTGACGATGGTGCAGGACCCGGGAGCCGCTCGGCGCTGATGCGGTTCCCGGTGGTAGCCGGCCGTCTGGCCGGCGAGGCTCGCTGCCCCGGTGGGGCATCGGCGAGCGCCAGAGGATGGAACGCACGGGAGCGCGGATCCATCGGCTGGCAGGCGCGAACAACAATGTGAGACTCCCACGAATCGAACAGGAAAATGAACATGTTGAACATGCTCGCTCTGCTGCAGGATGTCGCCCTCTCTCCCGAGGCCGCGAAGAACAACCTCGGCCTGCTCGGCGCCGGTATCGGCATCGGTCTCGCCATCCTGGGCGCCGGACTCGGCCTGGGCAAGATCGGTGGCGCCATTGCTGACGGCATTGCCCGCCAGCCGGAAGCGGCCAAGGAGATCGCCAGCGGTCCGTTCATCATCGCGATCCTTCTGGAGGGTGCCACGATCATCGCGCTGGTCTTCGCCCTCCTGTTCAAGCTGCTCTAGTCGGTGAGTGCAATGACCCTCGGGATGCTCGCCATGCTGGCCGCCGACGGCGGCAGCGGCGGACCGTTTGCGGTCAACCCCGGTCTGATTCTTTGGACCTGGGTGATCTTTCTGATCTTCCTCTACTTTTTCCGGAAGACGTTCTGGGTGACGATCGTCAGCCGGGCCGAAGAGCGGGAAAAGACGATTGCGGCGCAGCTGTCCGAAGCCGAGCGTCTCAACGCGGAAGCCAAGGCGCTGCTTGCTGAGCAGCAGAAGGCCTCGGCGGACGCTCGGAACGCAGCCCAGACCCTGCTTGCCGAAGCGCGTTCGGCGGCCGAGAAGGAGCGGGCGCAGGGGTTCGAGAAGGCCAAGGAGGAGCAGGAGGCGATGCTCGAGCGGGCGCGACGGGAAATTGCCGTCGAGCGTGATCGAGCCCTGGCGGATCTGCGCCGTGAGGCCGTCGAACTGGCGCTCAGCGCCGCGGCCAAAGTCGTCGGGCAGCGTCTCGACGCCGAGTCCGATCGGAAGATTGTGCTCGACTATCTGGCGAAGGTGGAGCAGGCGCACTGATGGCCGGCTCGATCGTCGCCCAGAACTACGCCGAGGCGTTGTTCGAACTGGCCAGCCGAAGCGGCCAGCTCGAACGGTATGGGGCGCTGATCGACGCCGTGGCACGGGCGTTTGCGTCGGCGCCCGAGTTGCAGACGGTGCTGGTGAGCCCGCGGGTGGCCAAGTCGCTCAAGCGCGACCTGGTTGGCCGGGCGATTGCTGCCGCGGGGGCGCCGGTGGAGTTCGTCCGATATCTCCAAGCCGTCGTGACGCGCGGCCGTCAGGCCGAGCTGGCTGGGATCGCCAGGCAGTATGGCGAGCTGGTGGATCAGCAGTTCAACCGGGTGCGCGCCTCGGTCACGATGGCGCGGACTCCGGATGCAGCGCTGGTTCAGTCCATTACCGAGACGCTCGGCAAAGTGCTGGGCAAGTCGGTCGTGGTCAGCGTCGGCCTCGATCCCGAGGTTCTGGGCGGAGCCGTCGTCAAGGTCGGTGACCGGGTCTACGACGGCTCGGTGCGTCGGAAGCTCACCCGCCTCAAGCGGGAACTGCTGGGCCAGTAGCGCCCACCGATTCAGCGTACTCGAGGGCGTCCGTCACGATCGTGGCGGACGCCCTCGTCGTTTCCTGGCGCCGCGCTGCCGCGACGCGCGCGCGCTCCCGTTTCGCGAATGCCGCACGCTGCGCATCGGTGTAGCCGGCGCCGTTCAGGGCAAGCCGCGCCTCGACGGCGGCCAGTCGTGAGGCCATGGTCGTCAGGTCGTGACGGCGCCAGACGCAGCGAACCCCGGCAGGTGAAAGGCGCATCCCGCGGGCGGTCAGGACCGAAGCAATTCTGGCCTGCCCATGAGCGGGAAAGGCGAGGGACAGCTCGACCACGGCGGCCTCGATTTCCGGGGCCACACGGTTCTTGAGCAGGGGCTTGCGTCGACTCTGATTCTGTAGAGCTGACTCTCCGCCTGCTGCGTAGAGTGCTTTGAATCGATAGAACGAATCGCGACTGAATCCCGCCATCCGACATGCCAGCGTGACGTTGCCGACTGCTTCCGCCAACGCGAGCAAGTCCACCTTTTCACGTACCCGGTTCGTTTGCATTGCCGTCCTGCGCTGAACGATCGTGGTGTGGCGCCGCCCGTCAGATCGACTCAAGCCTCCGCGGCGCGTCAGGGCGAGTCGTAGCGAGTGCTCGGGCGTTAGGCGCTACCAATCGCTTGGTTGGTAGCCCAATGAAACCTTGTCGACTCAATCGACGTCCCGATAAGAAGCAATACGAACGAACGTCGGTATTCAGTTTCACCGTATCCTTCGACTGTCGAGGACGACATGCGTGTTCCTGTCATTTCACGGGCCCGCCTCTCTGCGTGGACGCTTGCAGTGGCTGCGAGCGCCGCGCTGGCTGGTCCATTGCTGGCTCAAGCCGGGACGATATCCGGCACGGTCACCGATCAAGCGACCGGCCGGCCGATTCCCGGGGCCAGAATTCAGGCTACTACTCAGCAGGTGTTTGCGATCACGAATCAGCAGGGCCAGTACACGCTTCGAGGTCTGACCGCCGGAGCCCACACGTTGCGGACGTTCATGCTGGGCTACGCGTCGGAGACGCGGAGCGTGACGGCCGGGCCTGGCGCGGAAACAATCGACTGGGCCTTGCGATCGGTGCCTTTTCAACTTGAAGAGATCGTGACTACGGCCACGGGTGATCAGCAATCGCGAGAGCTCGGTAACTCGGTGTCGAAAATTCAGGCCGGACAGCTGGTCGAGACCGCCCCGACCACCAACATGGCGCAGGTCTTGAGCGGCCGCGTGGCCGGAGTCAGCGTGCTTCAGAGCGCCGGGACGAGCGGCACCGGAGCACGGATTCGCGTGCGGGGTTTGAGCTCGGTGTCGCTTTCCAACGACCCTTTGCTCTATATCGACGGAGTCCGGGTAGCATCCGACGCACCTGCCGGCGCCTTCGTCGGCGGCGCAAGCGTTTCGAAACTCAACAATCTGAATCCCGAGGAGATCGAGAGTATAGAAATCGTCAAGGGTCCGTCAGCAGCGACGCTGTACGGTACCCAGGCGGCGAACGGTGTCATTCGTGTCACCACGAAACGCGGACGGGCCGGCGGCTCGCAGTGGAACGCCTGGCTGGAAGGTGGGATGCTGAAGGATGGCTACACCTATCCCAAGGTGTACTTCAACGCGTCAGCCGAGAACCCAAACAGCGACTGCCTGACCTATATGGCGGCGGCAGGTACTTGCACCATTGCCAACCGGTACGAACTCGACCTGCTCAACGATCCACGGACGACGCCGTTTGCGACCGGGTTCCGGCAGCAGGTCGGCGCAAGTCTCTCGGGCGGCTCGGATCTGATCCGGTACTTCGTCTCGGCTGAAGGGGAATCTGAGACGGGCGTGCTCAAGCTGGGCGATGCGGAAGGAGACTACGCCGCGACCCTTCGCGGTCTCGCCAGCCGCGCCGAGCTTCCGCGCGAACAGGTCCGTCCGAACCATTTCAATAAGTACAACTTTCGCGTCAACCTGAACGCCGCGCCGCGCAGCAACCTGGACGTTTCGCTGTCGACGGGATACGTCATCAACAACATTCGTTTGCCGCAGACGGGCGACAACTTCTCTTCGCTGATTTCGTCCCCGATCTTCGGGTCTGCGAATCCAAACATCGTCGCGATCACGGGGGGCTATGGCTTCTCCCGGCCGGCACACTCGATCGGAGAAGTCAGCTGGCGCAAGAACGACCATTTCATCAACGCCGCAACCGTCAACTGGCGGCCGTTCTCGTGGCTTTCGACGCGCGGAACGTTCGGCATCGACTACCTGAACTATGTCGATGAGCAAAACATCCTTCGTGGACAGGGGTGCCTGACCTGCACCACGGAGAACCAGGGCAAGCGGATGTTCAACCGCTACATCGACACCAAGTACACCGTCGATCTGAATGCCACGGCCCAGACGCAACTGACGTCGCGGATTGGCTCCAAGACGGCCGTCGGTGCTCAGTTCAACCGGGACAAGCTGTTTGCGGTTCTTGCGCAGGCCGACATTCTGCCGCCCGGCGTGATCTCGCTTTCGGCAGGCGCACAGCAGACCCTGACCGAGGCTACGACGGACGTGATCACGCTGGGGACCTACGTCGAGCAGCAGCTGAGTTTCGACAATCGGCTCTATCTCACCGGTGCGTTACGGGTCGACGACAACAGCGCCTTCGGATCGGCCGCGCGTTCTGCGTACTATCCCAAGGTCTCTGCCTCGATCGTCGCGATCGACGGGGCCGATGGTCCGATCAACAGCCTGCGTTTCCGGGGTGCCTTCGGCGCCACCGGGCAGTCGCCGCGGCCGCTCGATGCGCTGACGTATCAGAGTCCGGTAACGGCGACGATCTTTGGCCAGGCATCCGTGCCGGCCGTTACCCTGGGCGGTCTCGGCGATCCCAATCTAAAACCGGAGCGGTCGCGGGAAATCGAAGCCGGTTTCGATCTCGCTCTGCTGGGCAGCCGCCTTGGTCTCGAAGTCACGTTCTACGACAAGCGAACGTCCGATGCACTCGTCCTCCGCCAGCAGCCGTACTCCCTTGGCGGTGTGGCCACCCGACTCGAGAATGTGGGTGTCGTCAGCAATCGGGGCATCGAGATCTCGGTCAATACCCGGCTGATCGACGGGCGCGACCTGGCCTGGGACCTTCAGCTCGAAGCAGCAGGCAACCGGAACCGGTTGGTGCGTCTGGCCGATGGCGTGCCTCCAATCGCGGGTTTCGGATTCCAGAACATTCCCGACTATCCGATGTTCGGGCTCTGGTGGCCCGGCCTGGTCGGGTTTGCGGACGCCAACGGTGACGGCGCCATCAGTCCTGACGAAGTCGAAGTGACCTCGGAGGCCGTTTTCCACGGCTCAACGGTGCCGACCCGGAACCTGGCGGCCAACACCAGCCTTGCGCTCTTCAACAACCGCGTCAGGGTCGGTGCGCAGGTCGACTATCGGGGCGGCTACGTCACCCACAACGTCAACGACATGTTCATGTGCGCGTTCCAGGTCAACTGCCGGGCCTTGCACGACCCGACTGCGTCGCTGGAAGAACAGGCGGCTGCCATTGCCGGTCCGATGGCCTTTGGTGCGTACGCGCAGAACGCAGAGCATGTCCGGCTGCGGGAGGCGTCGATCACCTACACCCTCTCCAACACGCTGGCGCGTTCCTTGGGCGCCAAGACGGCGAATCTGACGCTGACCGGTCGAAATCTCTGGCTCAAGACCTTTGGGTTCACGAGCTGGGATCCCGAAAACGTGACTGGCTCTGCCGATGCGGCGAACTACAACTTCTCGGCCCAGCGTCAGCCGGTCGTCGGCATGCTGCGCGTCAACCTGACCTTCTGATGAGGCCGGTACTCATGCAACGATCTTTCCTGTACCTGAATCTGCCCAGTGTGCGGCACACGATGGGTGTCCTGCTGCTTGCGGGCCTCGCAGGCTGCTCCAAGAGCGACATCCTGACGCCCGACACGCCGGACGTCATTACACCGGAACAGCTGGCAACCCCCGAGGGCCTTGCCGCCGTTCACGCCGGTGCAATCTCCGACCTCGTCGCGGCATCGACCGGCGTCAACGGGGTGGTCATCTACGCCGGCTTGTTTACCGATGAGCTGATGCACGCAAGTACTCCACCGGCGGTGCGCGAATGGGACCTCCGCAATGTGGTGGCGACCAACGCCGTGCTCGCGGCCGGGAACACCGTTGCCACCCCTGCGGGCGGCCCGTTCCTCGGAATCCAGCGCGCTCGTGCCGCGCTCGAAATCGCTGCGTCCAAGCTGCCTCCTGGAGACGCGCGAACCGGTGAGCTGTACGCCCTGGCGGGGTTGAGCTACATCCTGCTTGGTGAGCTCTGGTGCTCGGGGACTCCCATCTCGGAGCGCGAACCGAGCGTCGTTCTGGGCTCTCCGCTCAGTACGACGGAACTGTTCGATCGCAGCCTGGCGCACCTCACCAGTGCCGGAGCCAACAGCGGCGGCGACAGCCGGATCCAGCAGCTGACTGCGGTACTGCGCGGCCGCGCCCTGCTCAATCTCGGCCAGTACGCAGCCGCCGCAACCGCCGTTGCGGCCGTGGCGACGGACTTCAGCTATGACTTCCTGCACGGGAGCCCGCCATCGCGGCAGGGAAATCAGGTTCATCTCACGACCGATACGGATATTTACTCGGTCTCGGACCGCGAAGGCGTCAACGGGCTCAACTTTGCGACGGCAGCCGACCCTCGGGTGCCGGTGCGGTCGACCGGCCCATCGAGAAACGACGGTATCACGCCCATGTACGTCGCGCTCAAGTACCCAGCGATCAACTCGCCGGTGCCGATGGTAACCGGGATCGAGGCGCGGATGATCGAGGCGGAAGCCGCTCTGCAGGCAGGCGACCCGACGACCTGGCTTGCCAAGCACAATCTGGTACGGGCAACGGTCACCGGTCTCGCGCCGTTGACCGACCCCGGCACCGCGACAGGTCGAGTCGACCTCCACTTTCGAGAGCGGGCTTTCTGGTTCTACCTGACGGCCCACCGCCTCGGCGACTTGCGGCGCTTGGTGCGGCAGTACGGGCGGGCTATCGAAAGCGTCTATCCGACTGGCGCGTACCACAAGCAGGGACTTACCCGAGGCACGCAGGCCACGCTCCGGGTGCCGCAAGTGGAGCAAAACAATCCGAACTACGATCCGGCGGCATGTCTCGTGACGCAGGCGTAGTCCGCCGGTATCTTACCCGGATACCCCTTCGGCGGAGCGAGCCATGCGGTGGACCGTGGTAGTGATGACGTTGGCCCTGGCCGCGACCTCGGTCGCGGCTCAGGATGCCGACCGGAGCGTCAAGGACGGCGGGATCAAGGTCAGCGGCTGGAAAGGCCGAGTCGATCGGCGGCCGGCCTCACAGGGCAGAACGCTGGCCGACTCCCGCCTGGTTGCGGAAGGTGCCGGTGTGCGGCTGTCGGTCGGTCCGGCGGGGAACTTCTGGCGTGATGCGGATGTGGCCCGGGGCAACTACGAGGTCAAAGCAACCTTCAAAGAGCATAAGATGGCTGCTGCGCATCCGCACTCGTACGGCATCTTCATCGGCGGTGCCGATCTCGAATCGGACGCGGAAACGCTGATGTATTGCATTGCCTACGGAAATGGCACCTACTCCATCAAGACGTTCCACGGCGCCAACGTCATCACGCTGGTCGATCGGGCGGCGTCGGACGCACTGCAGAAGGCCGATGCCAACGGCGAGGCCACCAACGAGATCGGGTGGCGGGTCAAGGACGGCAAGGCGTCGTGTGTCATCAACGGTACCGAGGTCAAGACGTTCGACCGCAGCGAGGTAATCGCGGCCGACAAGCTCAAGTCACTCGACGGCGGATATGGCATCCGGGTGAGCCACAACCTGGAACTCAGTGTGTCGGCGCTTCGGGTAACCAAGCTCTAGCGTCGACAGCGACCGCAGGTGAACTCGGCGGGGCAGATCGCAGCGGATCTGTCCCGCCGAGCGCATTTCGGCTACCGCGGGCACCCGTTGGGGCGCGTCGTGTAGACCCCGCCTTCGAGGAACCAAGTGCCTTGATGGCGCACCAGGTGAAAGGCATCGTAGCCGCAATGGCTCAGTCGTCCGCCGATCAGAAACCGGTACGGCGCCCAGACCAGGGCGATATTGCCATCGACGCGGACCACGACATCGTGGAGTTGCTCGTCGAGCACCTCGGTGGCACGGTTCAGAATCTGAACATCCGTGGTTGCCGGGCGGCGTCGGATCGCAACATCTTGGTCGCTGTAGCCGGCGGTGACCCATTGGGCGCGGGGCGAGAAGAGCCTGACCAGGCCCGCCGTGTCGCGAGTGCGTAATGCAGCCGTGAATCCATCGACGACGGCCATCACCGCCCGTCGTTCATCCGGGCTGGGCTCGGGCAGCGGAAGCGGTTTCGCCGCGGTCGCGCGGATGGTCGGGCAGCCGTCAGGGCGCACGGTATAGATTGCCCCGGCAATCTGCCAGCGGCCGCCGTCGCGAACGAGATTGAAGGCGTCGTAGCCACAGTGCGACAGCCGCTCGCCGGTGTGGAACTCGTAGGGTGCCCATATCGAGGCGATGTCGCCGTCCTGCCAGACCTCCGCGGCGAGCAGCCACTCGCGCGGGCCTGGCAGGGGGCCCTCGGCGATCCGGCGGATGGTGGACGAGGTAAGCCCCCCGGACACGACGGCCGCATCGCCAGTGTAGCGCACGGCGACCATGGTCGAGCCGGGGTGGTTGGCGGACTCCATCATCGCGCTGTCGCGGGCGCGCATGCCGTTGAAGAAGCGGTCAACGGCCTCGAGGATGGCGTCGCGATCGGGAGCTTGCTGAGCCCGGGTTGGCGCGGGCGCGAGGCAGCCCAGCAGGGTGAGGCAGAGGATTGGCGTGCGCATGATCACCAAAGTACTACGGGTTCAAGGCAAGGTATACGACCGCAGGGGGCGATGATGGGGACACGGATCGAAGGGCATGTGATCATCACGGGTGCCGCAGGTGGTCTGGGCGAGGCGGTGCTCGACGCGCTCGTCAGCGCGGGTGCGACCTGCCATGTACCCGTTCGCGGCGCGGTGCCGTCGACCCTTGCGGGTCGGGCCGGCGTGGTGCCGATCGGGTCCGTCGATCTTGCGGATGAAGCGAGCGTCGAGCGGCTCTTTGCGGACCTGCCTCCGCTCGTGGCCTCGATTCACCTGGTCGGCGGCTACGAGGCCAAACCAATAGCGGAAACGACCCGCGAAGTGCTCGATCGTCAGCTGAGCATCAACCTGGTGACGACCTTCCTGTCGTGTCGCGAGGCGATCAAGGCGCTGCGGCGGTCAGGGGGCGGCCGGATCGTCAATGTCGGGGCTCGGGTGTCCGAGGTACCGATGGCCGGCTCGGCTGCGTACACGGCGGCCAAGGGGGCGGTTGCCGCGCTGACCCGGGCTCTGGCCGAAGAGGTGCGACAGGAGGGGATTCTCGTGAATGCCGTGGCCCCGTCGATCATCGATACCCCCGCCAACCGCGCTGCGATGCCGGCCGCGAACCACGACCGCTGGCCCAAGCCGGCCGAACTTGCTCAGGCGATTCTCTGGCTCGCGTCGACCGAGAACGCGCTCACCTCAGGCGCGATCGTTCCGGTGTACGGTCGTGCCTGACCCTCGGGTGGGTCGGTGTCGCGGTGGTTCGCTCGCTGGCGGATTTGAGCCTATCTTTGCGCGAACTCGAGTGCGCGAGGTGGTGAGTGCTTCAGTCGATCGCTGAACGGTTGGGTGGGATTCCGATTGCCGGCGTCGTGGCGCTGCTGGCGCTCGCGCTGGTCCAGGTCCCGCTCCAGATCTTTGCGCTGGTGGACCTGTTGCGCCGCCCGGCGGGGTTCGGCGGTCGCAAGTGGCTTTGGGCGCTGATCATCGTGCTCGCCGGTCTCATCGGTGCGATCGCCTACCTTGTTCGGGGACGGCGGGTTGAGGCTATGCCGGACGACGCGGGCGACGCCGGCGCCGCGGCTCGAGCTCGAGCGCTCGAACGGCTCTATGGTCGCGGCTCCGACCGGTGACCACCCCAGCGGCTGTCGAGATCCGCGACCTTGGTAAGCGGTTTCGCGAAACGGTGGCGCTCGACGCCGTCACGCTCGACGTACCGGCCGGCTCTGTCTTCGGCTTTCTCGGCCCTAATGGGGCTGGCAAAACCACCACCATTCGAATCCTGACCGGGTTGGCCCAGGCAACCCACGGCAGCGCGCGGGTCCTGGGTCGGGACGTCGGGTCCATTGATGACGGGGTGCGGAGCCGGATCGGGTTTCTGCCCGATGTGCCTGGCTTCTATGAGTGGATGACCGGCCGCGAGTTTCTGCGGTTTGCCGGCCGGTTGTTCGGCCTCGCTGGTGCGGAGTTGTCGGAGCGGGTCGAGGCGTTGCTGGAAATGGCGGGGCTGGCGTCGGTCACCACCAGGATCGGTGGCTACTCGCGAGGCATGAAGCAGCGGCTGGGCGTGGCGCAGGCGCTCATCAACGCGCCGGATCTGCTCTTTCTCGATGAGCCGACCAGCGCCCTCGACCCGATCGGTCGTCGTGAGGTGCTCGAGATGATCGCGTCGCTCCGGGGCCGGACCACGGTGTTTTTCTCGACGCACATCCTCGCGGATGTCGAGCGGGTCTGCGATACGGTTGCGATTCTCGATCGCGGGCGGGTCGTTGCCAGCGCGTCGGTGACCGAGCTCAAACAACGGGCCGGGGTCGATCGGGTCGCGGTCACGGTCGACCGCGATGCGGATGCGCTAGCTCGGCAGTTGGAGGGTGCGCCCTGGTTGGCGGAGGCCGATGTTGCGGGTGCCACGGTGCGGCTCACCGTTCGCGATCGGGACATGGCGGCGCGCGAGATTCCCCGGGTGGTGGCGTCGCTCGGCCTCGGGCTCCACCGGCTCGAAGCGGTGGAGGTGAGTCTGGAAGAGGTGTTCGTCAGTCTGGTGGGGCGGGGGGCGCCATGAGCGGGTTCGGAGCGTTCCTCGCGAAAGAGCGGCTGGAGATTGTGCGGACCTGGCGGATCTGGGTGATTCCCGGGATGCTGGTGTTTTTCGCGGTGACCAGCCCGATCATTGCGCTGGTGACGCCCGCGCTTCTGGGCTCGCTGGCCGGCAGCGAGCCCGGGATGGTGATTCAGATTCCGGATCCCACCGCGCTCGACGCCTATGGGCAGTTCCTCAAGAATCTCTCGCAGCTGGTGATCCTGGCAGTCGTGATCGCGGGGGCAGGCACCGTCTCGGCCGAGCGCTCGAGTGGAACAGCCATTCTGGTGCTCACCAAGCCGGTGTCGCGGGCTGCGTTCGTGCTGGCCAAACTGGCGTCGCACCTCGGGCTCCTGGTGGTCTCGACCGCGGTGGCTGCCCTCATCACGCTGGTGGTGACGCGGGCGCTCTTTCCGCCGATTCCCGCGATGCCATTGTTCGGGGCCGTGGCCCTGTGGTTGGTCCATGCGGCGCTCCTGGTGAGCGCCATGACCTTCTTCTCGGTGGTATTTCCGTCGCGCGGTGGGGCCGCTGGTGCGGGGCTGGCCTTCTTCTTTGGAACCCTGATTCTGGCGATCTGGCCGGCGGCTGCCCGTTACAGCTTCATCGGGTTGCCTGGGGGTGTCGGCGCGGTGGTGCGCTCGGCGCCGTACGCCGCGACCTGGCCGGTTGTCACTGGCGTCGTCGCCACCGTGGCGTTTGCGATTGCGGCCGTCTGGGCCTTCCGTCGCCAGGAGCTTTGACCGCTTGGATTGCCGCGCACAGGCCACGTCGTTTTCGATTCGAGAAGCGGCACCGCGGTCTGGGTCAGGTGACGGGTGCCCCCGGGGACGCGGGAGCGCAGCGTGCGCTCGGTCCGGCTGACGCTGGCAACGCAAGGTGCCATCGGGGACGCTGGAGCGCCGCTTCATTCGCAAGGCATACCAGCAGAGACGTAAGTACGAGAATGGAAACCGTTCTCATGGCTATGGATCTGGGCCCAAGGCGCTGGCTGCTTCTCCGATTCTCAGGGCTGCCACCACCGGGACGGCCTCCCCCGACACGAGTATCATGGAGTGATGTGCCTGGTGGTGGTCGGCCAGGCCTACGCGAATCGGGGGCTCGGCCAGCTCCGGGCACCGGGCCCCTCCCGAAAGACCCTCCGAATGACGATATTGATGTCAAGGAACTCCGCGCGGCCTGGGATCGGCTGAATCCGAGGACGCCGTTCTCGTCGTTACTGTCCGGCTTGGCATCGGGCGCCCAATGGCGTACCGGCGGGCCGGGGAGTCGTGCGGAGCCTGTTGAATCCCATGGCGTGTGCCGGATGGCCTGCCGAGCCCGGAAGAGTGGGCACCGCTGG